>NZ_CEZLMY010000155.1:0-8520 GCF_983033635.1 Psychromonas sp.
TGAATGGTTGTTCCCTTATCGAATGCTGTAACGCAATACTGGTTTTCGAGCTGAGTCCCCGCAGGGCAAGCCAAATTGCACATTGAAGTAACATGGGTATATATTTAATAATACAGTTTTCTTCCCATAAATTAAACGCTATAAACTTTATGGTCATTTTTCTACCTTTATTATTAATAACAACTTGACGCATTTACTAAAAAACGGTACTTATTAACCAATAAATTAAATTTTTAGAGGTTAATTGATGAAAACCGTTTTTTCACTGCTGCCAACTTTACTCCTTATGCTTAATGCGTACGGGTGGCGAGTGTCTGAATAACATCAGTTAAAACTCCAAAAACCCGTGCCATGCGCGGGTTTTTTTATACCTGCGTATAAATCACATTTTTATACCTGCGTGTATATTACCTAACTCAAAAGAAGAGGGATTTCTTATGTCCGATCAAGTTATTATTTTTGACACTACATTACGCGATGGCGAACAGGCATTAAGTGCAAGTCTGACCGTAAAAGAAAAATTACAGATCGCATTTGCTCTCGAGCGTTTAGGTGTTGATGTGATGGAAGTCGGTTTCCCTATTTCATCTCCTGGTGATTTTGAATCTGTGCAGACGATTGCACAAGAGATTAAAAACAGCCGGGTTTGTGCTCTCTCCCGTGCACTACCTAAAGATATTGATGCTGCTGCACAAGCTTTAAAAGTAGCAGATGCATTCCGCATCCATACCTTTATTTCAACATCAACTATTCACGTTGAAAACAAATTAAAACGTAGTTTTGAAGATGTATTAGAGATGGGTGTTAATGCCGTTAAATATGCACGTAACTTTACTGATGATGTTGAATTTTCATGTGAAGATGCCGGTCGTACACCGATTGATAATTTATGCCGTATGGTTGAAGAAGCGATTAAAGCGGGCGCAACCACGATCAATATTCCCGATACTGTAGGTTATACGATTCCAAGTGAATTTGGCGGTATTATCCAAACCCTATTTAACCGCGTGCCAAATATTGATAAAGCAATTATTTCTGTACATTGCCATGATGATTTAGGTATGTCTGTTGCCAATTCAATCACAGCGGTTGAAAACGGCGCTCGCCAAATCGAATGTACCATGAATGGTATTGGTGAACGTGCTGGTAACTGTTCACTTGAAGAAGTGGCAATGATTTTACAGACGCGTAAAAGCAAAATGGGTTTCTCAACGAATATTAACCCGGTTGAAATTTCACGTTGCAGTCAATTGGTTAGCCAGCTTTGTAATATGCCAATTCAAGCAAATAAAGCGATTGTTGGTGCAAATGCTTTCTCTCACTCATCAGGTATTCACCAGGATGGCGTTTTAAAGTCGCAAAATACTTATGAGATTATCACACCGGAAAGTGTAGGTATTTCAACTAATAAATTAAACTTAACCTCTCGTTCAGGTCGCCATGTCATTCAGCACCGTATGCAGGAGTTAGGTTACCGAGATAGTGATTATGATCTTGAAGCGTTATACAGCAGCTTCTTAGAATTGGCAGATAAAAAAGGCCAAGTATTTGATTATGACTTAGAAGCGTTAATGTTCTTTAACCAGGTAAATAATGAACCTGAATATTACAAATTAGAAAGTATCAACGTACAGTCTGGCTCTGGTTTGGTGGCAACGGCAACGGTAACGATGACCATTGGCGATCAACAGAAAATCGTTGAAGCGGCAACAGGTAATGGCCCGATTGATGCCGCTTACCAATGTTTAATGCGTATTTCCGATTTAGATATCAGCATGGACAATTACAAAATCAGCGCCAAAGGTGAAGGTAAAGATGCACTGGGCCAAGTGGATATTGTTGCTACCTATAAAGAGCAAAAATTCCATGGTTTAGGTCTATCAACAGATATTATCGAATCTTCTGCTAAAGCTATGGTCCATGTAATGAACCATATTCACTTAGCAAAAGCGGTTGAACAACAGAAGAGAGAGCGCCTGCATACTGAACAGGTTTAATTTAACCTATTTTACAGGCAACCTTGTGTTGCCTTTATACTCAAACCATACCAATCTGCTTAATATTATGGTCTATTTGTGGAAGTGCGACTTCAGTCGCGCCTATGATATTGCGCGGTTAAAACCGCACTTCCAAAAACAAAAACAGATCAGTTAATTTTGCAGATTGCTATCACCTCAATATGCAGATTCCTCCATCTTGATGGTGGCTTGGGTATATTATTTTAAGAGAAGTAAAAAGTAATGAAAATCATTGTTATTCCTGTTACCCCTTTTGAGCAAAACTGCAGTTTAGTGATTTGTGAAGAAACCAATACAGCGGCGATTGTTGATCCAGGTGGAGACCCTGCACGTATTTTAAAAATCGTCGCCGAGCAGAATGTCAAGGTCGATAAAGTAATCTTAACGCATGGTCACTTAGATCATGTTGGTGGCACAGAGGCGACGGCAAAAGCGTTAGATGTGCCTGTTGTTGGTCCTGAAAAAGAAGATCTATTCTGGCTTGAGCAGTTAGAAGCACAGAGCCAACGTTTTGGTTTCCCAACCACCAGCAGTTTTACACCAAATAAATGGTTAGCTGAAAACGATATTGTTGAAGTGGGCAATATTAAACTGAAAGTATTACATATTCCGGGTCATACACCAGGGCATATCGCCCTGCTTGATGAACAAAGCAAGCAGGTGATTGTCGGCGACATTCTCTTTAATGGCGGCATTGGTCGTTTTGATTTCCCGCGTGGTAATCAGACGCAGCTAATTACCGGCATTAAGAAGAAGTTATTAACCCTGCCGGCTGAAACAATCGTTTATCCTGGCCACGGACCAACGACAACCATCGGCAAAGAGAAAGCCAGCAATCCTTTTTTGCGTTAATTGCCAGGTTAAAAAATAGAGACAAAAAAAAAGGGCTAAATGCCCTTTTTTTATAACCCCAAAAACCGATTACAGCGGGATCACGCGTCCATTGACGGTTAACTCGCCCTGTTCAAATTGTGTTTCTAAACTCAGTTTTTGATCCTGCTGCTTTAAAAAGCCTGTCATCAGCCCCATTTTCAATGACTCAGACAGAGTTGGCTCTTCCAGCAAAGCTTCAGGTAAAAACAAATTGCCATTACCTGAAACGTAATCAAGCAACATAAAGGGATTAACTACAACCTCCGAAAGTGTAGCGCCTTGCTGCAGTGTTATTGTTAAATAACCATCCACTGCCCCCCAGGGAGTTTGTGAGCTTAATTTCGAAAGGGTTAACTGCGCGCCATGTGCCATTAATTCCGTGAGCGCCTTGCCAACTTCTTGTTGATCACCTGAACCACTGCTTAAAAGATTAAGTGCAGGAGAATACAAACCCTTTATATCAAGCTTGATATGGTTGTTGGTAAATACTTTTTCTGTGCCGTTTGCAATTTGATAAGAGCTGATTTTCCATTCATTACTGCTGTCAATGGTATCGGTTTGCTCACCAGAACGACTGCTCCCCCGTAGTTCAAGCCCTTGTAATTGCGATTGAGCACTTTCTTGTTGGATAACAATTTTGCCAATTTCAGTAAAGTAATCATATTCATTGCCTGCTGAGAACAGGTTGAAATTAGAGCGAAGCTGCACTGAATCAACACTAAAATCGCCATCACTTGTTTGTGCATCTAATCCAGCCCAATTTAAATTAACCAATCCAGAATAATCGTGCAGATTAACTTGATAATCTAACTGCAAAGCTTTTGTTGCAAACTGCTCGGTTTCACTCTTATAACTGCCCGCCAATACATTTAGCTGGCCAGTTAATTGACCCAATAAATTAATCTCTTCTCGTGAGCTCACCCAGTTTTCACTGGCAAAATAGTTTTGTACTTTTTCCGCTAGCTCAGGATCAGCCAAACTGATTTTATTTTTTATTAGCGCCTTGAATGGGTAATGTTTTATTGAGCTGGTAACTGTAACAACTATCGGCGTTTCTCCCTCAAGCGTCACTGTAACCTGACTGATAGCAGTTGCCTTTAAAAACTGTTTATCATAACTAATCAGTTTACTTGAGAAACCTTGCTGCTGTTTTTTTGCAAACATTTTTTGGGTTTCGTTTTCTACCATTTCACCGACAAAGTAGGTACTTGATAATAAAACGACACTTAAAACAAACAAACCAATTAATAATTTTTTCATTGATATTCCAAGTTAATAATCATCTAGCGGAGATGCATTCAAAGTAGTTTGGGTATTACAGCGAGTAAAACACTAGTTGCCCATTGACTTAAAATGTCACGATATTGCTTCATTATTGAATTAAAACATTGTAGATTACAATAACAAGGTTACTTAAACACGTGATTTGTCTATTATTTATACTCAAACCACTCTGGTATACACAAGTTTACCATCTTATTTTTTAGGAGCATTAATGACTTCACATAAATGGCACTGGTTACATAGCCCAATTACCGGCGGTGTATTATTGGTTATCGCAGCATCGATTGCACTTATTTGGGCAAACATAATGCCCGATCATTACCACCACTTTTGGCACGACACCTTATGGGAAGTATCAACAGGTTTCAGTGACAAAATGCATGTCATAAATTTCCATAAAATTGCCAATGAATTTTTAATGGCCATATTCTTCTTTTTCATCGGTTTAGAGATTAAACGCGAATTATTAGATGGTGAGCTTTCCAGCTTTCAAAAAGCATCATTACCACTATTTGCGGCCTTAGGTGGGGTTATTATCCCTGCTGGTATCTATTATCTAATTAATATGGGACTTCCCTCTGCCAATGGCTGGGGCATTCCAATGGCAACGGATATCGCTTTTGCGTTGGGTGTATTAGCGATTGTTGGCAGCCGTGTACCTGTCTCCTTAAAAGTGTTTTTATCTGCCTTGGCTATCGGCGATGATTTAATGGCGGTTATTGTTATTGCCATTTTTTATACCGAGCAAATATTTGTTAATGAATTGCTGGTCGGTTTAGTCGGCCTGGTGATTTTAGGGATAGCCAACCGTGTAGGTGTCCGTAGCCCCATCTTTTATTACACTATCGGTTTAACTATTGTCTGGATAAGCTTCTTAGCATCCGGCGTGCATGCGACCATTGCCGGTGTGGCAGTGGCCTTTACTATTCCGTCCCGTCGCGAAATATCGATGGACAGTTACCTTGATCAAGCCAAGGTACTATTAGATGATTTAGAGGTTGATCGCCATTGTGAGAAGGATGTACTGACTAAGCATGCCATTAAGACACTGAAAAAAATCAAGGCAATCAGCTTTCAGGCGGCCAATCCGTTGCAGCTTAAAGAGGAAGCATTACATCCAATTTCAACACTGTTCATTGTGCCATTTTTCGCCCTTGGAAATGCCGGTGTTATTATTGATAGCAGCATGCTTGCTCAAATCACAAATCCAGTGGTATTGGGTATTGCTGCCGGTTTGATTGTGGGTAAACCACTTGGTATTTTCCTGTTTACTAAACTGCTTACGCTGTTAAATTGGGGACACCTCCCGAAAGGCATTACCTGGTCGCATGTTATTGGTGCTGGTTTCTTAGCAGGTATGGGGTTCACCATGTCACTGTTTATTACCGATCTTGCTTTCAAAGATCCTGAGTTCCAAATTATTGCTAAAGTTGCCGTCTTAGTGGCGTCAGTCATCTCTGGTATTATTGGCTACATTATTTTGATACGCACAGCAAAACAACCATAACCTATCCAAGCCTGCGACTCATTAGCAGGCTTTTTTATATTTTAAAATGGTAGCGATCAATATGAACGATGCAAAACACTTAAAAAAAATGAAAGCGATCAAAGAAAAACAGGATCAAAAAATTGCCGCTGCTGCTGAGGAACGTGGCGTATCGATATTACTTGCAGGCCCGGGGAAAGGGAAAAGCAGCTCTGCATTTGGTATGTTAGCGCGCTCCTTAGGTCATGGCCACAAGGTTGCTGTGGTGCAGTTTTTGAAGGGCTCAATGGCAACAGGCGAAGAGCTATTTTTCAGTGCCCATAAAAATGTCGATTGGTTTGCCATGGGTGACGGTTTTACTTGGGAAACACAAAACAAAGAGCAGGATATCGCCAGTGCCCGCAAAGCATGGGCAAAAGCACAGCAGCTATTAGCAGACGGACAATATCAATTAGTGATCCTTGATGAAATCACCTATATGTTTAGCTATCACTATCTGGATATTAAACCGACCATCGACGCCTTAAAAAACCGTCCTGAAAAAATGAATGTGGTATTAACCGGGCGAAGGCCAGCGCAGGAGTTAATTGATGCGGTAGATACCTACAGCCTGATTTTAAATGAGAAACATGCATTTAAAGCGGGTGTTAAAGCGCAGGCAGGTATTGAGTGGTAGATGAAAAACAGCTAGAAAATAGCCTTTGGGCTACTTTCTAGCTGATTATTTTAACTATTTTATTCCCGAGTGACGCAGCAAAGCATCGATATTAGGCTCTCGCCCCATAAAGTTTTTAAATAACACCATTGGCTCTTCACTGCCGCCTTTTTCTAAAATAGCTTGTAGGAACGCTTGTCCTGCTTGTTCATTAAAAATACCCAGCTCTTCAAAGCGAGAAAAAGCATCCGCAGATAAAACTTCCGCCCACTTGTAACTGTAATAACCAGCAGCATAACCACCAGCAAAGATATGACTAAAGCTATGCTGGAAACGATTAAATTTCGGCGGAACAATCACTGCAACTTGTTCGCGAATCGCACTTAAAACATTTTCAACTTGCGAACCAAGCCCCGGTTTGTATTGATGATGTAAGACAAAATCAAACAATGAAAACTCTAATTGGCGCAGCATCATTAATGCGCTGTTATAGTTTTTGCTGGCTAGCATCTTTTCAAGTAACTCAGCTGGCAAAGTTTCACCCGTCTCTACATGCCCGGAAATCAGCGTTAATGCCTCAGGCTCCCAGCACCAGTTTTCAAGAAACTGACTTGGTAATTCCACGGCATCCCATGGGACACCATTAATACCCGAGACAGATGATGATTCTATTTTACTTAACATATGGTGCAGACCATGCCCAAACTCATGGAACAGGGTGATCACTTCATTGTGACTAAATAATGCAGGTTTATCAGCAACAGGTTTAGTGAAATTACAGGTTAGATAAGCAACCGGCAGTTGTAATTCACCATTTACTAAACGACGGCGTACACGGCAATCATTCATCCATGCTCCACCACGTTTAAATTCGCGCGCATAAAGATCTAAATAAAAGCTGCCAAGGTGAGTTTGCTGCTGATCATAGATATCGAAAAAACGCACATCTTGATGCCAGCTATCAAAATCAAACACCTCTTTAATGGTTAAACCAAATAAACGATTTACCACAGCAAACAAACCATTTACGACTTTGTTTTCAGGAAAGTAGGGACGAAGTGTTTCATCAGAAATAGCATAACGGTGCTGTTTTAATAATTCCGAATAGTAACTTAAATCCCAAGCTTGCAACTCTTCCTGACCATCCATCTCTTTGGCAAAAGCTAAGACTTGGTCGCGCTCTGCAATTGCTTGCGGATATGATTTTTCAGCAAGCTCAGTTAAAAAAGTGATCACTTGCTCAGGGCTTTCAGCCATTTTCGTGGCTAAACTGTATTCGCCATAATCAGAAAAATCCAATAACTCAGCTAATTCATGGCGCAGTGCTAATAGTTGTTCGATAATTTCAGAGTTATCAAACTCTCCTGCATTCGGTCCTTGATCTGATGCGCGTGTAGCAAACGCCTGATACACCTCTTCGCGTAACTCGCGGTTTTTAGCGTAAGTAATAACTGGCAGATAACTTGGAAATTCTAATGTTAACAAATACCCCTGCAGCTGTTTTTCTTGTGCGGCTTGCTTAGCTGCTGCTAACGCACTTTCCGGCACCCCAGCTAATTCATCAACATCCGTTATTAATTTGCTCCACGCTAAGGTCGCATCCATAACGTGATTGCTAAATTGTGACTGCAACTGTGCAAGTTGTTGCTTAATCTCACCATAACGTTGTTTTTTATCATCAGATAATGCGATACCCGCTAATTTAAAATCACGCAAAGCATCATTAATCACTTTTTGCTGCTCTGCTTTTAAGCAAGCAAACTGCTCACTATTAGCAATACTTAAATACGCTTCATATAACCCCTTATGCTGACCAACAAACGTCCCATATTCAGCAAACAGAGGCAGACAGGTATCATGTGCTTCACGAAGCGCATCATTACTAACAACCGCATTCATATGCGAAACTGGCGACCATAATTTAGCTAAGTGATCATCCGCCTCATCTAAAACATTAACAAAATTATCCCAAGTAAAGTGAGTCAGGCTTTTTAATTTTTCTTCTATCAATGCTTTATTATCACTAATAGCTTGTTTCACAGCAGGTATTATTTGCTCCGGTGTGATTTGACTAAATAAAGGCAAACCATCAGTTTGGTTGATACTTGATTTTTCAGTATTATTCATAGCAGTCTTCTAAATAAAGGAAAAGTTACGGTTTTACGTTTATACCTATGATACCTCAAGGTGCTTTATCAGGACTC
>NZ_CEZLMY010000156.1:0-5096 GCF_983033635.1 Psychromonas sp.
GTTCTACGCGATCGATTAAAGAGATATCTAAGTTTTTAGGAATAAACCCGGCACCAATACCTTGGATTTTGTGTGGTCCAGGTTTAACTTCCTGACCGGCGAGTGTCTGCGTAATAACAGGAGAGTCGACAGGCTCAACAGCAACACTGACAATCGCCTTGCCTTGAGTTTGCTTAATATAACGACTTACACCCGTGATAGTACCGCCTGTACCTACACCAGCTACAAACACGTCGATTTCACCATCGGTATCATTCCAAATCTCAGGACCTGTTGTTTGTTCGTGAATTTCAGGATTTGCCGGGTTTTCAAACTGTCTAAGCACTAAGTATTTGCTTGGCTCTGCCTGTGCTAATTCTTCAGCTTTGTTGATTGCACCTTTCATACCAAGCGCACCGTCAGTTAAAATCAGGTTTGCACCCAATGCTTTAAGTAATTTACGGCGTTCAATACTCATCGTATTTGGCATTGTAAGGGTGATTTTGTAGCCACGAGCAGAGGCAACGAAAGCAAGTGCTATACCGGTATTACCACTTGTCGCTTCAACTAATTCAACGTCTTTGGTTAACGTTCCATTTTTTTCGGCTGCCCAAATCATATTTGCGCCGATGCGACATTTAACACTGAAGCTCGGATTACGGCTTTCTACTTTTGCAAAAACATTACCAGAAGTGACGTTGTTTAAACGAACAAGTGGCGTATTACCAATAGTTTGTGAGTTATCACTGAATATTTTACTCATTGTATTTCCTCTGATTTTTGGTGTTATTTAAATTCATGAGATAAGAATAGCGGAAGTACAAAATAGGGAAAGTAAAATTTCGTTATACTATATGTAGTTTAGTGATATAGAAGATGTGCTTTAATGATATGGCGAAACCATTTGTAAATGCAGGGCTTTCGTTTTCAAGCCCTTTGTAGCAAAAGGACTGTGAATTAAGAGGGGAACTGCCGGTAAATTAGAATTTTGTTTCAAAACCAAATAGTGCTGTACTGCCACCGTAACCCGGCATTTTACCATTAGAGATAATGAATTTTATTTTGCTGGACGCACTGGTATTAAAGCTGACTCCGGCACCGATAGAAAGCTCACCTTTATATAAATCAACTTGCTCAGCACTGGCAATGTATTCATATAACGCATGATCCGCTGATAAATTACTTAGGTACTGTGTTGAAGAATCGGAAAAGTTTGCATACAGTTCCATTTGCACGCCTTTTTCACTAGGAGCAATCAAAGGTACTGAAAAGAGTTCATAATGTGAATTATCATTGAAAGTACTATCTGTGATCGAGGTGGTAAAGGTCAGCTTCTGATAAAATGTCGTAAAAACACCATCCAGGTATCGGTAAGTGGCTTCTGGTATTTGCGATACTGAATCAAAATCAAGACTAAAGCCATCACTTTCTTTCTGCTGCAGTTCGACGCTTTTTTGATATTGAACTTGTAATGCGTTTGTCGGCACTTGTGCAGCAACACAACAGGTTGAGATAAAATATATTAAGAAAGCTGTTAATTTAAACATCGTCTCACTCCAATTCGGACCACCCGAAGAACTGGTTAAATTATACGCAAACAAAATAATTAATTACAGGTTAGAAAATGTAAATAATTATGGAGCTGTTGTAATAATTCCATTTTTGCGGGGTTGGTCTGATGTTCCAGAGCAAGCGCATCGAGTTTTTCAATGTATGCTTGACTATGCTCTAATAGATATGCCTGACGATGCCGCTGCCACTTTTCCAGCTCTTCTATCGTTAATGAATGAGCTGCATTTCTAGCGCGATAATGCCATAAAAGGCTATCTAAGCGCTTATCTTCAAATTTAAAATTATGTTCAGCCAGCTCTTGCCATGTACTGCTACTTACTTGATTAATAAGTGCTTTATCCGAATAGGAAAAGAAACCGCCGCTGTATAACATCTCTTCAGCTGTCTTATCTTGTGCTTTTGCTATCTCTTCGGCAAAGACCATCTGACACTTTTCGGCAAGCTCAGTATGCTGCTTTAAAAACTCTAATGAAGCTCGGCATTGTGAACGATCAATTCCCAGTTCGTCGGCGCGCGCTTCAGATAATGTCTTGGCTGGTGCGACAATCGGACACTTATTAATGTGGATTAACTTGATGGCAGGGCGGTTAATACCTTCGGGCAAATCAGAGGTTGGCGTATATAAGTAATGGCGGATCTCTTCAACGGAAAGTGTCTGCAGACAACTTAAGTCTTTATTTAAATCAACTGCGATAACCGCATTTTTGTTAAACGGGTGTTCTGCTATCGGCATTATATAAGATACGCAGCCCTGCATTGCCGGAAACATTCCTGAAATATGCACGATCGGGGTGTAACTTCCAAGCTTCAGCGCGTTCAGTACATTCGCTTTTTTACGTAAATTAAAGCAGTAATCATATAACTTAGGATGTGTATCTTTAATCAACTTTGCCATTGCGATGGTTGCATACACATCCGACATCGCATCATGCGCTTGCGAGTGCGCTAAACCATTCTCTTTGGTTAATAGCTCCAAACGAAATGAAGGTACGTCATTTTCATCGACAGGCCAATTGATACCTTCAGGGCGTAATGCATAACAGGCACGCACCAGATCGATAATATCCCAGCGGGAACAGCCGTTTTTCCATTCACGCTGGTAGGGATCTGAAAAGTTCCGATATAAGGTAAAACGGGTTACTTCATCATCGAAACGGATATTGTTATAACCCAGCACACAGGTATTAGCCTGACTGAACTGCGCATTGATAAGTTTTATAAACTCATTTTCAAACACGCCATGCTGCAATGTCTGCTGTGGTGTTATGCCGGTTATCAGACACGCTTCCGGACTGGGCAGGTAATCATTGGGCGGGCGGCAGAACCATTCATCGGGCTCAGAAATAACATTTAAATCGAGATCTGTGCGGATACCGGCAAATTGAGAAGGTCTGTCTGCACCGGGGTTAAGGCCGAATGTCTCATAATCGTGCCAGTATAAAGTGGGTTCATTGCTTACTTTTTTTGTTGTTTTTTGCAAGTTATTACCCATTTCAGGCCCTATGTTTACTGTGTCTTTATTTAATTAATATCAAGAGGTTAAGCTAAGTAATGCTTGAGAGCAAGTAATTAAGCTGTAACTTGCTGTGTTTGATGGAGTAATTCATTAGAAGTGTTAGCAAAGCAGTTTGTTTTTTTGTCGGCTTGCATTTGATGAGCAGTTTATAGATTATGAGTTGTATCGGAACTGCTGGAAAAAGAGCTGCTTTAAATCCCTTCTATATATAGTAATCATTTTTGCGAGGTAAGCTTTTTACCTCGATTCTTCCTTTTATGCTGTCCTATTATTCCCCCCGTTACGGTGTAATAAGGTGTAATATTTTTTTATTACCTCTTGATATACTATTTTACGATTGTCCCATGATTTTAAATAACACAAGGTTTGAATGTCCTGCTTTTGGCGTACCATTTATGTTGGGGCCCAAACAAACGGGAACATTTTTCATGAAGAAGAACGCCCCAACTACTTACTATTCAGGTGAAATACACGCAGTTGCTACGGACGGGCTAGATAGAAAAGAATTGGTAGTGGCTCAGGGGGATTATTTAATTTATAGCCCAACTGGTTCGAATTTAACAACGTCAGCCATAGTGACTAATGGTGGTATGCCATTTTAATGATCAATGCGCAAAATACCGATTATGTAAAGCAAGAGAAACAATGGGGCGGCTCTTGTGTTTTGCATAAGTTCGCAAGATTCAAAACCTGACCCGAATGGAACTTTAATCATTAATGAGCTTAATTATGAAAAAGTTTCTATATCAAGGTTTACTGGTTATTGCTCTTGGAGTCGTGATATTGCAATTTATCTATACGACCAGTCTAAATGAGCAGATAGCCCATTATAAGAAGTTATATTTAGAAACAGATCAAATACTCGAAGATCACCTTGTAGATATGCACTCAGATAGTAATGGTGAAGTGGTGATTGTGGTTCATGGGAAATAAATTAATGGGTTAATAAGGTCTTGTTTTTTCCCCTCATAGCAAAAGGCAAGACCAGCCTCCTCGCAAATCATCCCTTTCTCGCAAAATATGCCCCATCGCTTTATTTAAATTCATACCGTGTAATAGGGTGTAATAGTTTTTTTTACTGCTTCGCCTAATATCCATATTAAATGTAATGATTTGAAAGAACATTAGGTATGGATGTCCTGCCTTTCAATCCCAATCAATACAAAAGGATATCAAGTGAATATCATTTATCATGAAAAAATAGATCCTTCTGATTTACCCAAAGATGCTTTAGCTGATACTTATGTTTCCTTTATTGAGGTAAAGAATGTAAACCATTGTGCGAAAGATTTACTAACTGAAATATCTGATACGGCTTGGATATCCAATTTGGATCCTATCGCACAAATGTCTTATGAAGACACTGCTCATGAAACGATAGAGAAGTTAGTTGAAATTTTTCGTTCTGTTGATAATAAAGTAACCAAAGATTTTGGCGAATTTATGATATCTATGAGCTCAGGTCATTGCTTAAAAGAAAACACAATCATTCTATATTGCCACTATCGGAGCTCTGGAAGGAAAAACTATCAAACAACCATGGTTTTGATTTTTACACGTTAAGCCCTAACTCAAAATTTGCATTTGGTGAAGCGAAGTATGTTAGTAGAGGGAATTCTTACACCGAATCAGCTGAGCAAGTTTTACGGTTTTCAAAAGAAGGTAAAGATAAAAGAGATGCAGTTCACCTAGCCCATTTTGGTGATCAGGTTGCTATAGATAATTTAAGAAATGGGAGAAAGGGATTTGTCATTGCATTTACTATCAACTCCAAAGATCATATCAAAATTTTAAAAAACTCACTGAGTAATGAGCACGTAAAAGCATTATCTAAATGTTGTGATGAACTATATCTTGTTGGAGTTAGAGCATGATTCCTGCCGAATTTATTTACAGCAAAAACCCAGAATTAATTCTTAGTCATCTAATGTTGAGACTTCATAAGGATGGCCCTGTTAAACAGGAAGATCTAGAAGCACTATCCTATTTGAAACACTTCCATTCAGAGTTTTTTGCCAAAGAAGAGAGG
>NZ_CEZLMY010000156.1:5106-8491 GCF_983033635.1 Psychromonas sp.
CTTGTTTTACAAAGTAGATGAACCTGATGATTTATTAACATTCTCATATTCAATATTTTCAAAAGCTATAGAGAAAGAAACAGGACAAAAATTTACACCAGTTCAAGCAAGCATAAGAAAAAGGATATTAAAAAACAGATATTTTTCATTTTCGGCTCCTACTAGTGCTGGCAAATCATTTCTTTTTCGTGATCTAATTAAGGATCAGGCAAACGACATAGTTATAGTCGTACCTTCCCGAGCTTTAATTGCTGAATACATCTTGGCTATTAGAGAAATAGTTGGTGATAGAAAAGATATTCTAATACTTCAATTCATTGATAATGTTAATAAAAAAAGAACTTCGAGAAAAATATTTGTAGTAACCCCAGAAAGAGCGTCAGATATTTTCAAGTCTCCAGAGCAATATAGTCCTTCCTTATTTTTATTAGATGAAGCTCAAATCTCGGAAGAAAAAATACGAGGGGTGAGCTTCGATGCTTTTGTGAGGAGAGCGGGGAGAATTTTTCCAAATTCAAAAAAAGTTTTTGCTCACCCATTTATAAGCAATCCCGAAGCCCAGTTGAACAAACACAATTATCATGAGAGTGCAGACTCTATGGCCTATCAACAGAATACTGTTGGTAAAATATTTTTGGGGTACGATTGCAAAAAAATATATTCGAGTGTTTTTCTCCATTTGTTGAGAATGGACACTTATTAAAAAACAAAGCCCATTTTGATATCGATATACTTAAAAATAAGCTTTTAGATGGTGGTAGTGCTCTTATTTACATATCGAAGTCTTCCATTTATGACAAAAGCTTCGAGAAGGATTTTGAACGCTATATCGCATTATGTGAGCCAATTACGAACCCTGCAGCTATTGAAATAATTGATGAAATTGAAGAACTGATTGGAGCTAAAGAAAAGGAATCAGAATTAGTACATTTGATGAAGAAAGGTGTGGTAATTCATCATGGTTCTGTTCCGCTAGTGGTTCGATTCCTTATAGAGAAATTTACAAATTCAGGATTTGCTAAAATTTGTTTTGCGACTTCGACTTTAGCTCAAGGTGTGAATATGCCATTTGATATTGTTTGGGTTGAAAATATTCGATTTATTGGAACAAAAGAAGATCAAACACTAGGGCTTAAAAACCTGATTGGACGTGCTGGACGTAGTACGTCTGTTATTAATAACTTTGATTACGGTTACATCATTGTTAAGAATATTAAGGGGTTTATTGATAAATTTAATGGGGAATCTAAATTATCTGGAAAGTCTCAATTAGACGAAGACAATAAAGGAACTCCTGAAGATTTAATTGAGTTTATAGATGCAGTAAAAAATGAAAATGTTAATGACGAATATAATCTGCCTAATTCAAAAACAGAGAGACTTAGTTCAGACGAAGCTAGCTTACTTATAAAAAACATCCTTGATTTTTTGTTTGTTGAAAACCAAATTATGGACGGAAATACTTATCGTGATTTACCAAGGGGAAAGAAAGATAAGCTCAAAAAATCATTAGCGGGAATCTTTGAAATATCATTAGGGCGTGCGCTCTATAGAGGAGAAAAAACGGTTTTATCTGCTTCAGTCACTATTCTGTTATGGCAAATTCAGGGCAAAACTTTTAAGGAGCTTCTAGGTCTGCGTTACAGTTATTTAACTAATCAGGTTAAGCAACGAAAAATCAAGAAGAGGTTCAAGGCTGGTGAGATGACTGAAGCAGAGTGCGATGAATTAATTAAAAATTTACCTATCACATATTCAGTTATACCACACTCGTTACCTAATTCGGATCTGAAGAAATCTCTTCCTTCGAGGTTCAAAGGGAGCAATATGCAAAACTTTAACTATGACTTAGTTGTTTATGATACATATGATTTCTTAGATAAGGTCATCTCTTTCTCTTTAGCTGATATGTATGTAGCTGCTTTTGATCAGTATTTTATTCAAACAAATGATATTAGAGCAAAGTCTATGGTTAATTATTTTCGGTATGGAACCAATGACGAAAAAGAAATATGGTTAATGAGGTATGGTTTCTCAATAGAAGAAGCCGAAGTTATTAAGCCTCATGTATTAGCAATAGATGAGAACGAAATATTATTTGAAAACTCTATTTATAAAGAAGAAAACTCGTCAATCAAAAGTCAGGTTGAACGTTACTTTTAATATGGTCATAAACTTGTTATAGCAGGCGACTGGTTTGGATTCAAGTCTTGCGCTTTGCCGTTTTAGGCAAAAGACAAGACCTTGATTCTTTAACTTGTTAGCTTGCGGCCGTTGCTTTCTCCTTCCTACTTTCAATAAACTTCAATACATCTTTCAACTGGTATTTTGGTGCACCATTACCGTAAAGGCGAACTGGCGGGGCTATCTCTAAAAAGTTTGTGTTTGGTACTATTTTTTGACTGAAATAGGTGCGTCCTATTGAAATTGAAGACATCCAATAGTTATTAAATTATAAGTGAATGATTTTAAATAATTAAACATATGGATGTCCCACCTTTTACAATACTTGACCCTGAATCTTTTCGCTAACCAATAAAATAACTGATTGCATATTCAGTTCACGTTGAATTCCGTGTTTCCACCGTAAGTACGGAACTTTTCCGCCTTTCTACAATAGATAAATCCCATACATTAAATGTGATTATTTAATGAGTATGGTAAAAAAACAAAAAATTATTCTATAGTAAATGTTGGGTGGGCGTCTTTCTTGTGGAAACACGGAAGTTTTCCGTCTAATAAGATGTTATATGCCAGTGTTAAATGTAAGGGATTTATAAATGGATTTTGAAAAACAACCACTAGAAGACCGCTTAAAAGTAGTTGAAAAGAAGATAAAGTACGTTGGACTTATTGATGCACCTGCAATGATTGTGATCGGTTTAGGAATGTTATCTAAATTTGGTCATAACCCTGAATCACTTCACCCTTTATTGGCAGATTCTAATGTAGTAAACGGTGCACTTGCAATAGCAGTACCTTGGGCAATCATTTGTGCTTATAAGTCAGTAAGACTTTCTTTAGAAGTCAATAAATTGAAGAAAAAGTTAAGTATATAGCAAGTCATTTAAAAGGACTAAAAACAGCAGGCTATCTCGCTCCGCTCGTATTTTAGCCCACAATTTTTAGCCTCTTAATGAGGCGTTAAACAAAAATGCCCACAATTAACAATAATGAATTTGAGGACATCCAATAGTTGTTAAATCATAGGGAGTGATTTTAAAAAACTCAGTATATGGATGTCCCATCTTTAAGTTAGATTGTGTTTGCAAAAGACAAGATCTGATCCTTTAAACTTATGTTAGCGCTTTTTTATCATAGTAACAGAACATAAAGAAATGGGACAAGAATCATTCGTCAAGTTAAGCAAACGTCATTGAGGAGT
>NZ_CEZLMY010000157.1:0-8416 GCF_983033635.1 Psychromonas sp.
GGTTACATTTGTTGTTAAATGGCGCTATGCCTCAGTGGGAAGTGTATTAGGTTTCCTGCTTATTTCTATCTCTTTAGTGGTCGGCGGTGCCGTCAAATTTGTCGCATTTCCTGAATTAGACGGTGATATTGCTGAAGCGCGTATTATCTTACCACCCGGCTCCTCACTCAGTCAGACCGAACAGATTGTCGACAAAATAGCACAGAGTGCTAAAACAGTTGCTGAAACCTATAATCAGAAAAATGATGAACCCAGCCCTCTTATTCAGGATATTACAACACAGTTTAATTTTAACAGTGATGCCGGTGAACAAGGAGCACACCTGGCCACCGTCCGTGTAAACATGCTCTCGGCCGAGATCCGTAATACTTATATTGATGACTTTATTGAAGACTGGCGTTTAGCTACAGGAGATATGGCGACACCTATTTCAGTGGTATTTAAACAACCGGTGATGGGCCCTGCAGGCCGGGATATTGAAGTCCGTCTACAGCATAACGACCTTTACAAGCTTAAAGAAGCCTCACTGCAGCTGCAGGCTTACCTGGCAGAGTTTTCCGGTGTCCACGGGATTTTAGATGATATGCGCCCCGGTAAAGAAGAGATCAGCATCAGTTTAAAACCTGGCGCCGAAGCCTATGGTGTAGACGGGAAAACGGTGGCACTGCAGCTTCGTGCAGCCTATTTCGGTCAGACTGCAGATAATATTCAAGTAGGCCCTGAAAATATCGAAATAGAAGTTAGATTTAATAAGCAGCAGGCAGGTGACCTGCGTGTCTTAGAAAACTTCCCGATTATTATGCCCGACGGCAATCAGCTGCCGCTCAATGCCATTGCTGATCTTGATTATAAACGCTCATTTGTGCGTATATCACGTATCGACAGCTTAAGAACAGTTACTGTTATGGCAGAGGTAGATAAAAAAGTGGCTAACAGCAGTGAGATTCTGCAGAAGGTTCGTCAGGAATTTATTCCCGAGATTAGAAAACAATACCCGACACTAAGAGTCGACTTTGAAGGGGCCAGTAAAGAAACCGCAAAAACCGGCTCATCGCTGTCAAAAGGATTTTTAATCGGTTTATTCGGTCTGTTTACTATCCTTAGTTTCCAGTTCCGCAGTTACCTGGAGCCCTTTGTTGTTATGCTGGCAATTCCCCTTGCATTAATCGGGGTGATCTGGGGACATTTTCTATTAGGTCATAGTTTATCTATGCCTTCTATTATGGGATTTATCTCTTTAGCCGGCATAGTGGTAAATGATTCTATATTACTGGTGCAGTATATACGTCACCATGTCGATGAAGGCGACAGTGTCCATAAGGCGGTTGTACTGGCCAGTAGAGAAAGGTTCAGAGCGGTATTCCTGACATCGTTAACAACGGCTGCCGGACTGCTGCCGTTATTACTGGAAACCAGTCTGCAGGCGCAGGTGGTTCAGCCGCTGGTGATCTCAATAGTATTTGGTATTTTTACCTCTACCCTGCTGGTGCTATTTATTATACCAAGCGCTTATGCGATCCTGGCCGACTTTGGGTTAATACATAAGCACGAAAGAGATTAATATAAATGTTCAGGAAATGCGTAGATAAAAAATACAACAGGTTGCTGCAACACATTTAATATATTGCTTACTTTTTCGTTATATCGAATGAAAAATTAAATAAGCTGAGCAAGTACACCAAGCTTATGTAGCTTGGTGTAGCTCTTCGTAATGCGACCGAATTTTAGCCATATCAAGAAACACTCGCGGCTAATAACACTAACCTGCTGCACTTATTATATTACTCCATGACTAATAAGGTGTTGCCTGGCATTGGCTTACAATTTTCAAACTGAACTAAGCCAGCAGTTGCTGGTTATACATAGTGTTTTTACCATGATCCGTCAGGTATCCGCTTTCGATTAACTATCTTATAACTGGCTTTTCTAAGAGTTAAAACTGATTTAATCAACAAAGCCTCCCCGCCTTTTTCTAACAGCTCTGAATGTGACGTTCCGCACAAAAGCCCTTCGTAGAAAGATAATGCACATATTGTGGTTTCTATTGTTCATCCTCATTTCCAAGAAATTCGTAGACTAGCTTCACTCACATTACGTGAGGTTTTAGCGAATTTAATATCGCTAACGAATAGGTTTGTATAATTTATTACTAAGGGAAAAAGTATGAAAAAATTAAATTTAGTTGCCGTGTCTGTTTTGGCTGCGTTATCGTCAGGCACTTCATTTGCTTCTGAAGGGGAAAACTTTGATTACTATGGTTACGGTCGCGCTGGAATTTCGACAACCACAGATGGTGGTGAACAAGGATGTTATGGCTCAGGTGCAGATGGTCATTATACAGGTCGCCTTGGCGATGAATGTGAAACTTACTTAGAGATGGGCTTTAGCAAGGGGTTTACACAAGAAGCAGGTAAATCAATCGATATTAACAGCATGCTATCAATTGAAACAGCTCAAGGCGCTCAGTTTAATGATTATCAATCGGTAGTAGAACCAGGAGTATCTGATGCGAAAGGTGATATTGCATTACGTCAATTCAACGTTATTGCTACTGGCTATTTAAATTCAGCTCCTGAAGCCTCAATATGGGCGGGTAAACGTTATTACAAACGTAAAGATGTTGGTTTATTAGATCTCTTTTATTTAAACAACTCTGGTTACGGGGCTGGTATTGAAAATGTGAATACTGGCATTGGTGATTTGTCTGCAGCCTGGATTACGGGTGACCAAGTTGCTTACACAGGTAAAACTAATGCAAGTAATCAACGTATGGTTCAGGTGAATAAACTGGATTTGCGCCTAGAAAATATTGAACTATCAAGCAGTGCGAAATTAGCATTCGCATTAATATATGGTTTTGGTGATGTTAACCAGAGCCAGGATAATGCGGGTGAGCCAAGTGATGATGGTTTATTCTTAACCGCTGAGCTCGATTCCAATATTTGGAATGGCCAACACACCTTAGTTGCACAGTATTCTACCGATGCATTGGGGGATGCCGCGTGGCGCAATGCCAGTGGTAGTAAGGTCAAGACCTACGCGACATGGGAAGGAGATATGGAAAGTTCATCTCGCCTTATTGCTTATGGATCTCAGCCAATTACACAATCTCTGATAATGGATTATTCACTTTTGTACGCTCAAGGAGAAACAAAATCATCTTCGAATGTAGCTGAAGAAAATCCATTCCGCATCAGTACGGTAATTTCACCAAGCTATCATTGGGATGAAGTTAACAGTACGCGCATTGAACTGGGTTATGAGAAAGGGCAAGAAAGCTATCAAGTTGAGGAGCAAGATTTGTTCAAGTTGATGATTGCACAGGAATTTAGCCCAAAGATTTCTGATAAATTCAAACCGACGTTGCGTGCATATGTAGGAAGTTTCTTCGGTAGTACCGCAGAAGAAAACCGCGTTGTAAATAACGCTGGTGACGATGGCACTATCCGCTTTGGAGTTCAAGCATCCGCTTCTTGGTAATTCCACATCGAAAGGTTAGTTAGAAAATATCTGGCGCTGTCAGCAGCGTCAGCATTCATATTGGAGGCTCAATGAAAAAATCAAGGAAATATCTGGCACTGTTAGCAGCGTCAGCGGTCATATTGCTTACTGCATGTGGCTCAGAAAATCAAGATACACGTAATACCGATGTTGTAATAGATGAGAAAGTTGATTTTCTAGAATTCCCTGAGGGTTTTTTATGGGGATCAGCTACGGCAGCTTATCAAGTAGAAGGGGCCTGGAATGAAGGTGGCCGTGGTTACACGAACTGGGATCTCTATACCCAGCAGATGAGGTTAGCTCAGGGTGAAACTGGTAACGTGGCTATCGACCAGTATCACAGATATAAAGAAGACGTTAAATTAATGGCTGATGCTGGCCTGAAGGCATATCGCTTTTCAATCGCTTGGTCGCGCATCTATCCTACAGGTTTTCCTTTTAAGGTTGATGCGAGATTCCAGCCAGTATTGGATGATAATGGAAACACAATCCCAGTTGAGCCAAATCCAGAAGGTGTTCAGTACTACAATGATCTGGTTGATGAATTATTGAGCTATGGTATTGAGCCTGTTATTACCTTATTCCATTGGGATATGCCAATTGCACTCACAGGTGCTGGTTCTTTCAAGAACCGAATGGTTGTTGATATGTACGTGGCTTATGCTGAAGCGGTATTTCGAGCCTATGGTGATCGCGTATCACGATGGTTAACCTTTAATGAACCATTCGCTTTTGCGATTGCTATTGAAGGTATGCTGTCGCTAATGCAGGACATTATGGCTAGTGGTGGCGATGTGGGATTTGATGCACTTATTGCCACAATGAATACCACACAATCAGAGGTCTACTGGGGCTTACAGATGACCACATTACACAATATGTTTCTGGCTCATGCCAGATCACTTGAGGTGCAGCGTGATCTAGAAACACAAGGCCTTATTATACCTGGTGATGTCGGTATTGCCTTTGATCTGCGTCCAGCCAAATCAGGTAGTAATACCCCTGAAGATCTCGCCGCAACTAAATTATTCAATAGCTTATTTAATGATTGGTTTGTGTTCCCTTTTACACGAGGTGAGTACCCTGCTGAGCCCATGAAAAGACTTAAAGATTTAGGTTACGGCTTCATCAACCTGTCGGACGAACAAGTAGCCGAAGATTTAGCCTATATCAAAGAGCAAGGACTTGATTACGCAGCACTTAATTTCTACTCAAGAGCAACCGTTACCTCTCACGAAACCAGTGGCAATTTTGCCATTGCGACGGGAGTCGGCTTGGGGCCTGTTTTCGGTGAAGCTTACGCACAACAAGTAGAGGAAGAGCCTGGTTCAGAAAATGGGGCTTATGATCCGCAAGGTCTTTATGATGGATTAATGTATTTACATAAAGAGACAGGGGGATTACCAATATTAATTACTGAAAACGGCGGTGGATATCGGGTAGAAGACAAGCTAACCGATGATGATCAAGTTCATGACCCCCTGCGTACGCGCTTTCTTAATGGGCATATAAAGGCCGCTTGGCAAGCAATTCAAGATGGTGTTGATGTTCAGGGATATACGGCCTGGTCATTGTTTGATAACTTCGAGTGGTTTTTTGGTTTTCAAGGACGATTTGGTATGATTTATGTCGATTATGAAAATGATCTTAAGCGTATACCTAAAGATAGTTACTACTGGTATACAGAAACTATTAAAAACAATGGAGTTGCTAACGATTAATTATTTATCTTAATTCACATATTGAGTTGCTTCTATTTAAATATAGAAATTAAAAGCAGGAAAGCTTTCAAGCACTGTCGATTCAAGTATGTAAACTATTATTCCCTTTGCCAGTAGTTTATTCTGCTGGCTTTTTTTACCTCTTTATTTCCTCATGGTTAACACACGCAGATTGCTGTTTCGTTGACAATCAACACGTTACGACAGCAAGGGGTTCACCAGCAGCGAAGGTAAACGCATTGTTTAAAAGTACGTCTTGACTTTCATGTATTGCCCTGTAGTTTAACTGGTGCAAAATTAATATAATTGGTATGTTTTTCAGTGTTACAAAGTTACATTTTGGAAGTGATAAAATGAACAACTCCTACCCGGTTCATGTGGCGAATAAATATATATCCTTATTGCGACGACATTACAATCTAGACGATAAGGTTATATTCAAAGAGACTGGTATTAATGAAAAGTACTTATCTGACGATAATATTATTTTATATCCAAATGACTGCGAAGTAATCGCCCTTTTAAACTTGGCCAATGAGTTAGAATATTTTACCCACTATGAAATAGAAGATATTTTTTCACTAAAAAGTGAATTTTCTGGCTTTTCAGGTTTAATTTTCCATAATTTACATGCCGGTATTGCTAACCAAGTAAGCCTGGTTTCATATCTTCAATCCATCAAAAAGGCTTCGACGTTATTTCCTGCGCATGCCATAGATTTTAGTCTGAAAGGCAACAAGGCGATCATAACCCATTCTTTTAATACTAGTGAAAGAGAGTTTGGTTCATCCCAAGGCGTGTTTACAAACTTAAGTCAAAGTATGAAAAATATATATGGATTAAATTTGAATTCAGTTAACTATTTTTTTAATAACAACGGCTTAAAGAATGAAAGTGAATTCAAAAGAATTAACCTTGGAGAAATAAATGATGTGCGGGGGTGTTCATTTATGGAGTTTGATATTGAAAATTTGAACCTGGCGAATAAATATCACAATCCATATATAGGTCAGTTAAATGTTGAACCAAAACTATTGCCTAGCAATAGTTTTAGGGAAAAGATGGCGACTTCAATAAGGAACTTTTTCGATAAGAATGGATATATCCCTAAAAAAAGTGAAATAATAAAAACAATGAACGTCAGTGAATCAACCTTGTACAGAGAACTAATTAAAGAAGGTGAAACATTTTTCCTTTTCATTAAGAAGTATAAAGACGAAAAAGCGAGGGGGATGTTAAAAAACACAAACACTCCGATACAAGAAATCGCTTCAATGCTAGGTTATACCGACTCCACATCCTTCATTCGCTCATTTAGGCTTGAAAACAGCATAACACCTTTGGTTTACCGCAAAACAATGGTGTCGTCGGCGAACCGTTTGGAATTTACGGCAGTCAGCCGACCTAGATAAACAACCATATTTTTATTTAAAGTCAATCAGGCCACGGAGTTTGCGGGATAAACGCCCTTTTATAACGGTATAATTTTCATGAAGGCCATAAAGAGTTACTAGGCATGTGGATTTCAGAAAATGAAAGGGCAAAGTTTTGGCTTAACGTATTAACTGAGTAATCCCCCGAAAGCAAAACGGACACAACCCTACAACTATTCTGACACTTCTTTGCTGTTCTCTACCATCCTCTGGAGATCCGATTCCTTAAGGTTGTAGAAAAAGAAGATAATGAAGAAGAAGACGCAGTAGCCGATCATCGGGTAGAGGGCGGTCATCTTCCATATTCCATCAAGTGTTTCAGCACTCTGCTCTACATTCGGCTGGTAACCGATAAACTGAAGCATAAAGGCTCCTATGCTCCCCGATATCGCCATGGTCAGTTTTGTTGTAAAGGTTTGGATGGAAAAGGAGATCCCCTCCGCCCGTTGTCCCGTTTTATAGTAACCATACTCTACGCAGTCTGAAGTAAACATTGCACACAGCACGAAAGGCGCCATTAGTCCGAGCCCCTTGATGAAAGTAAAAAGGCAGACGAGGATGATATTTTCATAACCGATAAAGTAATAGCTTATAGTGGTGACTAAGTAGAGTGCGACACAGCAAAGCAACAGCTTTTTTTTACCGAAGGCCTTGATCAAAACAGGAAAGAAGAGGGAAAGCAGCAACATGGGAAGAGCAGTCATTGTCATCAGCATGGGAATATATTTCGCACCGCCCAGTACGTAGATGGCAAAATAATTGCCAACAACGAATCCCGTATTGGTAAGACTTGCGACAATCACCGCCCCGTAGAAAATCATCAAGTACTTGTTATGAAAAACATAATAAAAGAGTTGCTTAAATGTTATTACTTCTTTCCGATTATGGACAACTCTCTCTATGGCATAATATTTAATGGGGAACATAGTAACCATAGCAATAAAAGAAAGAATAAGGGCCGTGTTAGTCCAACCCAGTTTTGTTATAAACGGCATGGCGGCAACCGAAGTGATCATGGCAGCAATAGCTGCTGCAAGACGGCCTATGGAAATAAGTCTAACCCTCTCATCAACATTAACACTCATAACGGTCGCCAGAGCGAATATGGGGACATCACTGACGGTGTAAATCATGCCCCAAAGGATGTAAGTTGTGTAGGCGTAAACTAACTTAAAGGTCAGGGAGCCATCGACATCGACAAAGAGCAGCACGGTTGCCAGTGGCAGTGCAAATACAACCATGTTAATCCAAGGTTTAAATTTGCCTTTTTTCAAACTCATTTTATCAACAATCATTCCCATAATTGGGTCATTGATGGCATCCCAGAGACGGGCTACGAAAAAAAGAGTCCCCACTGCGGCCGCAGATATGCCAACAACATCTGTGTAGAAAAGCATAAGAAACTGCAGAACAAATATGTAAAGAATATTCTGACCAACAAAGTATCCACCATAAGATGTTCTCTCAATTCCGCTGGTAAAAAAATCCTTTTTTTTCATTCAAAACTTTCCTTGTTAATATTTTCAGATATAAGTAAAAATGTTGCCTGATTGTTTTGCTAAATAGAGCCACTGAATAAATCAGTTAATTTCAACGCGTCGGGCTCAGAACTGTTCCTGTTGCTCAGTAGGTACTATATGAGACGCAGCCTAAAATTCAAGGTCATAAAAGCATAATACGTCGAAACAGTTGGGGATTTTTATCTCCGCATTAAGTACAAACAAAAAACACAACAAGTTGCGGCTTTAACTATTTCAAAGG
>NZ_CEZLMY010000158.1:0-4750 GCF_983033635.1 Psychromonas sp.
GTGTATAGTAATGCTCAACAAGTTGCGACAGTGCCGTTTTTCGATCCTCGGTTTTCATTAGTTTGTCGAACATATTAATCTGCCATTGTGCGCCGTTGATTTGCGTTTCCAGTCCGCCTTTAATAATGCTTATCTGCTGGTTAATCTCGCTATCAGCCACGCCAAGCTGGCATAATCCCTCTTCGGCAACAGGCAGCAGCTCCTTAAGTATGTCGATAACAGGACGTTCTTCTAATCTTCCTGACAACAAACTGGGCCAGAACAGCTTTGCCTGCAATCCATACTTAGCTGCGCGGTAAAAATTTTGTTTAGCATAACGAAAAGGAAGTCCCGGAAGTATGGCACTTAAATGATCTTGTAAGCCGCGCATCAGGCCGCTCATAAGAGCAGCACTTGCAAGCATATTGCAGGGGGTCGGCCCTGCCGGCAGCGACCGTAACTCAATGCGTAAATGTCCATTGTCAACAGGATCATAGATAGGGCGATTCCAATTCCAAATACTCCCCAGGTGCAGCCTTAGTTCGCTTAGTGATGGTGCTTGACCTGAGCGCAGTTCATTGAATGGGTCGATATCCGTACAAATTGGCAGAATCGGATCAAACAGGTAGACGCTTTCAGCAAACATCTCGTAAATGTCTTTTCGAACCCAGCCAAAACCAAATAACACTCGCGCAGGCAAGTGTTTATCCAAGGTGTCTTCAATGCGGTAATCAGTGGACTGTTTGAACAGGGCGATACGTGTTTCGTGCCAAAGCTTTCGGCCTAAAAAAATTGGTGAATTAGCTGAAAGTGCAAGTGCAAGGGGGGTGGTGAGTTGGGCTGCATTATAAGCGTCAGCAAAGTTTTCTGGATTAATGCGGTAGTGAAATTGAAAGGATGTATTGGCACCCTCTAGAGAGACATCTTGCCAATGGAGATCTAAAGACTCCAAACCATCAATATGAATATGAAAATCTGAACCGCGCTTGTCTCTTAATGCTTTCGCTAGCACCTGAAATCGAGGTATATCAGTTATAGCATCAAGGCCCATATCTGAAGCCTGCAGGGTGGGTAAAATACCGATAGGTAATATGCGAGCTTGCTTTGTTCTTGCCAATTTAGACAAACATTGCAGTGCAGCAGTCATCTGTGTTCTCATTTTGCTAAATGGTGCATCACCTTGCTGTACTGGAATGAAATTATATTCAAGATTGAAACGATTAAGCTCTAGAGTGAGATGTTTATCCTTCATCTGACGATGAATCACATTATTGATCGGTTTTGGTGCCGCCTTATCATCCATAATATACAGTTCAAGTTCGGCTCCAAAGGAGGGGGAGCCACGGCCAAAACCGGGTTGTGACAACAGCTCTCGAAATGCCTGTAGATTTTTATTCAGGCATTGCTGGTATTGCTCAAAGTCTTTAGGTTCAAACTGCGTTTGCTCTATATCTTTTCCCACATGCATATCCTTTAGTCAGCTTTTGACTCAGTTAAGCTATGTCATATATTAGGGTGCGGTGCTGGTAACCTTCTCAACTAAGGATAGTTTGATTTTTGCAGGAAATAAAATTAACGTAATTGTGCGAACTAAATCACCCAGATCATGGATGAGTGGATTGCAAAGATCTTTCTAATAATAGAGTGTTACCCAGGCGGGTGAAGGTGACCTGCAATCGCTTTTATTACTTTTTTGGAACGAGAGTGCTAGTTAATTTTATCTAAAACAACACCTGTGGCAGAGTTATGTATTACCCAGCTAAACCACATTTCATAATATCCAGGAAATTCTTCTCCATCGATTAGTATCTTAATTTCTCCTTGGTCATTAATTATATCTATCACAGTGTCAGCAAATTTATACGTGAATTTATCAGAGTGAAACTCTTTTACCGGAAATGCAAATGAGACATTATTATATCTAAACACATACATGATCTCTTTCACGTGGTACTTGGCATTCGTCTTACTGATAGGAAAATAGATTTCATAAGATGTCTGATAATCTTCATATGGATAATGATTGTAATTCCGATTGAATCCGGTATCTGTACTCAATATTAATGAAGCTGGATATTTTTTCTTTACATCTTTAACCTGCAGTATACTTACATCGACTATCTCTAGTTTTTCTCCAATGTAATCGCCAATAACAGCCTCTCCTAAAGATTGCGACCAGAAACTTTCTGTCACACTGTCATACATAAGTAAATTGGATTCATATAGATAACCCGTTACTCCAAAGCGATGTATCCTGCCTGCAAATTTTCTATTAAATGCTATTGCAGAGCCGCATAGTGGACAAAACGTAACTGCTACATATTTGCCTCCTATCTGATCATTTACAATCTCATGCCAAACCAAGATATTAAAAGGGTAAAAACGAGTCTGATTTTTAATTTTCAGCAAAACGCCTAAAGCATCATCGCGAATATCTGAATGCTTAATATTAATAAATTTTGGATTATCAATAGCAGGGATTCCCTCTTTTCCAGGTCCCCCGGATAATACTTTTTTTAAATCTATGCTGCTTTTTGAAAAATCAGTCTTGAAATCAGGAGTAAATTCTTCAGCAGTCACTATAAAAAAAAGGGCAAATAATAATGGCAGGATCAGTAGTAGCAGTCTTCTCATGACGTTATCTCCGAATACATTTCTAATCGCCTTGCACTTGTATATATCCAAGTGGTTTGAGGATATCTTTATTATTTTATGCCCGTTTAATAGAAAATGTATGAATTAAGCAATTTTATAAATTGCTAAGAAAGATATTTGCGGATTAGCCTTATGCTCCTTGCTAAAGCGTTTATTCATCATAAGCAAAATGGAAAGGAGCAAGCTCGGCGAATTGATTTGCTGTTTTAAAAGGCAAGATCGCTCCTCGAAACATGAGTTACTTTGATTTGTTAACAACAGGTCGCGGTTTTCCATCACCGTCGATTGCGACGTAGTTAAATACTGCGTCACATACTAAGTAGGGGGAACTCACACCGTCAGTTGCAACAGTTTTAACCCAAACTTCAAGTGCAACAGAAAGAGACGCGTTACCAATTCTTGTGCATTCGCCATAGCAACAAACGACATCACCGACTCCGACAGGAGCTTTAAAGGTGATACTGGAAACTGATACTGTTACGACACGACCGCCTGAAATCTCTTTTGCAAGAATAGCTCCCGCTAAATCAAGTTGTGACATGATCCAACCGCCAAAAATATCCCCATTGGCATTAGTATCTGCTGGCATCGCAAGCGTGCGTAATAATAACTCGCCACGCGGGGCTTGCTCGGATGATGTGGTTGTTTTCATAACTATCTTCTCATTGATAATAAAAAAAGGCGGGACTCCTAGGGGATGTTGACAATTTCTACTGCGTTATCGCCTATTTATGTGGAATAACCACACTACATTGGCTCTGTCTTGTATAAATAGCCAACAAACAGCTGCAAAAACAACCTTGAAAGATCAACAGACCTTAAGAGTCAGATTCGAATACTTTATCATTGATGCTTAATAAAAATCACTTTAAACACGCTCTGATCTTTATTAATTAAAAGGAAAGATGTTTTTTAAATAGATGCGAGCAGTTTTAAATTTAATAGGCAATGTACAAATAAAACTTGATCAACCCTACTGTACTGCTGTACTGTTTCGCCATTACAAGGCGGGCCGTCGAGGAGATTGGAAATGATCGCTAAATTATTGGGTGAAGTAGCAGGATCTGAGGATTTATCATTACTTATTCCTTTACTGCTTTCTGCAGAAGAACTTAATGCAATTAACGGACGCATCTTAGTTTATAAAGAGTTATTGCGCGGTGAAAAGTCACAACGAGAGATCGCCAAGGAACATGCAATAAGTATTGCGACCATTACACGCGGTTCAAATAATTTGAAATCGATGAGCAGTGCTGAAAAAAAACTATTACAAACATTATTAATTAAGGAATAAGTTTATGTCAGAGGCAATAACCAATGAGCTAATGATATCCAATCAAGATACACAAATATCTTCTCTCGGTGGCGTATTTATCATTACCGGCACCAGTATCGGTGCGGGTATGTTTTCATTGCCGATTCTGACCTCTAATATGTGGTTTGGTTGGGCGGTGTTATTTCTTGGTATCTCCTGGTATTGCATGTATAGCTCGGCGTTATATTTACTCGAAGCAAACCAAAAATTTAAACATGGCGTCAACTTCGATACCATGACCAAGACCTTGTTATCTCCTTCGTTACGCTTAGTTAATGGTTTGTCTGTTCTGTTTGTCAGTTATATTCTGGTCTATGCGTATATATCGGGTGGCGGATCGATGCTCGGACATAGCCTGCAGTCAGGATTGGATATTAACCTAAGCCAATCCGTAAGTAGTTTTATTTTTGCTGTGTTACTGGGGTTAATCGTAAGCTTTAGCACGCGTGCCGTGGATCGTTTTACTTCCGCAATGCTCGGTGGCATGGTGATCACTTTCAGTATTGCCATTTTCGGTTTGTTGAATAACGCCGAATTTTCACAGTTACAGCCTTTAGCTGAAATGACTGAGCGCCTGCATTATAGCTGGGCGGCTATTCCTGCATTAATGGTCTGCTTTGGCTTCCACTCTAATATTCCCAGCCTGGTTAAGTATTACCAAAAAGACAGCAAAAAAGTCGTTAACTCAATTCGTTATGGCAGTTTGTTAGCGATAGCTATCTACCTTGTATGGTTATTGGCTAGTTTTACCGCAATCGGACGAGAAGGTTTTGCTGCTGTTATTGCTGCGGGTGGCAATAT
>NZ_CEZLMY010000158.1:4760-8326 GCF_983033635.1 Psychromonas sp.
CAACCGATTCAGGCCCAACGCTTGCTGTTATGCTGCAGCTGTTTGCCAATTTTGCTGTGGCGACATCGTTTCTGGGGGTGGCACTTGGTTTGTTTGATTTTTTAACTGACTTGCTAAAAATAGACAATAGCATTGCCGGACGTAGTAAAATAGCGCTGCTGACATTTGTTCCGCCGATGATTGGTGGCGTGTTATTTCCCAATGGTTTTATTTATGCGATTGGTTATGCAGGTTTTGCGGCGGCTGTTTTTGCGTTATTCACCCCGGTAGCCTTGGCATTTCAAGCGCGAGCGAAGCTGCCGGAAACGGAGTTTGTTGTAACGGGTGGTCATCTGCGCATGCTGGTGGTTATTATATTTGCTATCTGTGTAGTGATATTTCAGGTTTTATCTATGTTAGGGCTTATTGCCTAATTATTGATGCGGGATAGCCAAGGTTTTGGCTTGTTGCACATGCTCTAGATAGAATAACAGGTTCCGCGCGGAAAACAGGTACCGCGCCGAATTGCTTTGCTGTTTCAAATGTAAAAATCTTCGCGAGCCTGTCTTTATTATCTACAGCAAGCGGACCGCAGATAATGAAATCAAACTCCATATGCACAGCTTTCTTTTTTAAATGCTTATCTATCCCAATTATTTCCTGATTATTAAACCATCCCTAATTTTGAAAAGATGTATGGGGGACGAGATAGGGGCACGTTTGTTGTAGTTCGTTGGATTCAAGATATTTTTTGTAATCAGAATCAATCGAGTTAGAGCACTGAGTCTAACTCGAAACTGTACTATTTTAGATAGATCAGTATGTTAGCTTCTTCCCGAAAGTTATCTAGAGAAGATTTGTCAGATTAAGTTGAGCCTAGCAGACTGAACTGTGTTAACAAAGTGATCACCAGCGTGATCTTCATTAGTATCAACGCTAATGAACAGACTCTACATCAACGTTAATTACAATGAGGGAAAATTATTTGTATTAACTAAGCTCCGTCTTTTTCGTTTCGAGCAGGTATTCAATCAGTGCCTTTAATACCGGACTTTTCATGCGATTAGCTGGATATACCAAAAACATCGGGATTGCTGGAATCATAAAATGTTCCAAAATAGAGATCAATTCGCCGCTTTCGATGAAATATCTTACTAAAAAATCAGGCAACTGGGCAACACCATGGCCAGCAGCCGCAAACTGTGCCACCATTTCACCATGGTTGACATCAATATTGGCGGTAACTCTAACGTGTTTCTCTTTAATGCTTTCCCTATAAACCCAGCGACCAGGTTGGCGACTTGAACTGTCTAAAATGCAATGATGTTTACTTAAGTCGTCAGGGTGAGTAGGCATTCCGTGTTTTTCTAAATAATCTGGGCTGGCAACAAAAAGGATTTTTAACTCACCAAAAGGCCGTGCTACTAAATTAGAATCAGATAACTCACCGACACGCAGTGCTAAGTCAATTCCTTCCTCGATTAAATTAACGTAGCGGTTCATCAATGACCAAGAAATTTTAACATCAGGGTGTAAGGATAAAAAATCGCCAATTGATTTTTGCAGACCGATCAAGGAACTGTTTTGAGGTGCTGTTATTTTAAGGTGCCCCGCTATATTCAGTTGTCTCTCACTGGCAAATGATTCAAGGTGATCTAAACGTTCAATCAGTTCCCTGATTTGTTCCAGATAATACTCCCCCTCTGACGTCAGGTGCATCGCTCGTGTCGTTCGATATAGTAAATGACTGCCAAAGTGCTTTTCTAAGTCTGACACCTGTCTACTTACCGCTGAAACAACAATATTCAACTTTCTCGAAGCAGCACTAAAGCTTTGCAGTTCGACAACTACCAAAAAGGTACGCATTGCGGTTATTAGGTCTATATTTCTCTTCACGTGAATAATGATTTCATAGTTAGGTTATTTTTCTCATTACATCACAGGCGTAAGATGGAACACAAGTTAAACCAAGGTAAATAAGTGAATTATTTACCTTGGTTTATATAACAACACATCAAATATATACTGGAGAAAAGTAATGAAAATTTTAATTATTGGCGCAACAGGAACTATCGGTAAAGCAGTGGCAGAGCTGTTATCTGAGAAGCACGACATTATCTCTGCAGGATACTCAGACGGTGATGTAAAAGTTGATTTGGGAAATGCGGAGTCTATTAAAGCGATGTTTGAACAAGTTGGGGAGGTTGGTGCTGTTATTTCTACGGCAGGTCTCGCAAATTTTGCACCATTAGCACAACACAGTAATCAAGATTTTGAATTAGCGTTAAATAACAAACTAATGGGTCAAATCAACTTACTTCGTATCGGTCAGGAATATGTAACTCAAAATGGGTCAATTACCCTTACCTCAGGTATATTATCCCGTCAACCAATGCCAGGCAGTGCATCAATCAGCATGGTAAATGGTGCTTTGGAAAGCTTTGTTAAAGCGGCAGCATTGGAACTGGATCAATTGAGGCTCAATGTTGTTGCTCCTGCATTTGTCAAGGAAACAATGCTAATGATGGGAATGGATCCAAGTTCAGGTATATCAGCCACTAACACAGCAAAAGTTTATAAGATAGCTGTTAACGGTAATATGCATGGTGAAACTCTCGACGTTATTAACTATTTGTAATGCAAAAATAGCCGCTTAACAAACTAGCTTTATTCAATAGAAAAGATGAGTCACTTGGCTCATCTTTTTTCTGGTTAATCTCAATCTGTCTATGTTTTCCTGACATTGCTATAAATTCATGGCCTGTTTTACTATGTCACTTTAACTTGAGATGTACATCATCCGTATGTTTTGAGCAAGGATTTTGACCTTTGATTGGTGCTACCACCGCCTTGGATGAGATGAAAGAAAAAGACTCGAATCTAAGAGAAAAGGCCTTTTATTCGCCCTATACTCTATACTCGCACCCATTACGTTAGATATGAGCAATAAAATTCACAGGAATGCCTATGTATCACGGTGAAAAACTCAATAGCATCACCCATCTGCTAGGTTCGGCATTGGCGTTCATGGGGATGGGCGCGCTGCTTACGGTTAGTATTCAACAGCATGATCCATGGATGATTACCAGTTTTTCGGTTTTCGGATGCACCCTGATACTGCTCTACACCATGTCAACCCTCTACCATAGTTTCTATCCCCCCGAGCTGAAGAAACTGTTCCAGAAAATGGATCATTTGTCGATCTACTTGTTGATCGCCGGCACCTATACACCCTATATGCTGGTGTCACTGCGTGGTGGAAACGGCCCACAGTTACTGGCGGTGGTATGGGGATTGGCGGCGCTGGGGATATTACTGGAATTACGCCCATCTCGACGTAACGAAAAGTTTCAGCTTTTTATCTACCTGCTCATGGGATGGCTTGCTGTATTGGAATGGAACAATCTTAAAGCAGCCATAAGCACATCGGGTGTGATGTGGCTAACCGCCGGAGGTATTGCTTATACCCTAGGTGTCATATTCTACGTACTGGATCACCGTGATAAGTTGCGACACGCCCATGGCATCTGGCATCTATTTGTTTTGCTGGGCTCCCTGTGCCACTTTATCTCGATTATCGCTTATGT
>NZ_CEZLMY010000159.1:0-8273 GCF_983033635.1 Psychromonas sp.
ATAACACCCTCAGTTGTAAAAATAACATGTTTCATTACACAGTGCCGTAGGTGTTCCGTGTTTACGCCGCAAATACGGAATTTTTCCGCCTTTCTACAATAGGTAAATCCTATTATAAAATGTAAGCGTTTGATAAACATCGTATAAAAATGTAAGTTTTATTTTTATTATAAATATTTGATGGGCGTCTTTCTTGTGGAAACACGGAATTGTTCCGTCTAATAAGATGTTAACTAAAAAGGATATTCAATGATAGATTTCAATAATAAAGGTTTTTTTAAGCTTAAACAGAACTCAGAATATGCAGATAAAGTAAGTGACTTGCTTTTGGAAGATGAGAGGATAATAGATTCATATAAATCTATGCGTGATGGTGTCGTGTTTACAAGCAAAAGGATAATTGCTGTAAATGTCCAAGGAATTACAGGGAGTAAAAAAGATTTTACATCTTTACCTTACAAAAATATTGTTGCCTATTCTGTTGAGACATCTGGTACATTCGATCTTGATTCAGAACTTGAAATATATTTTTCTGCTGTAGGTCAAGTTAAATTCGAGTTTACAGGTAAGACATCAATCTTAGAAATATCAAAATTAATTTCTAGTTATTTACTGTAAATTCTTCACTTCATACGATGATGATTTTAGCTAACAAGTGCAACCAATCGGACGTTTTAGTCTTGTCACTGTTTTTGCAGAAAGACGCAAAAACACAGCCAATCCCAAACGCAGTTGTCGCAAGCGTTAGCTGTCTTGGAGTATCGCTAAATGAATAGCATCGATTTATTCGTAAAAAACTGGAGTAGTAAAAACTCCATGGTTCCAATAAATAGTCATGATATTGAAGAGCTTGAATCAAAATTAAATGCTTTTTTACCTGACTCATATAAGTATTTGATATCTACATATGGTTTGGTTCACACTCCAAATGTATTAACTAAAATTTGTGATTTAAATTCCGACATTTCTGAAGTACAAGATTTCTTGAGCCTAGAAGATGTTTCTTCTCTATCAAAGCTATATGAAATGAGTGGAATGCCGAAAGGACATATTTTGTTTGCGTCTGATTGTAAGGGAAACATGTTTTGTTTCAAACTTACGGATTGCGTAAGTAAGCAAATAGATTTACCCGTATGGTTTTTCAATCACGATTTGTGTACCGTTAAAAAAGTTTCTAATTCTTTCATCGGTTGGCTAGAGGAGTTTAATGAACTTTAAGACTGCTAACGAGCATTTAAACGGAACAAAAACAGTTGTATATAGATAAGGGTAATTATGAACATTAAAGCCGTGCTTTTCGATCACGATGGAACAATTGCGGATTCAGAACAAGCTCACTTTGAGATGTGGAGAGATGTTCTATATAAATATAATGTTGAACTGTCCCATGAAGAGTACAAAAGCCAGTATGCAGGAATTCCAACCACAACAAACGCTAAAACAATTGTAGAGAATCATTCTCTTGAAGTTGAACCAATAGCACTTGCGTTAGCTAAAGCGGAAATCACAAATGAATATTTGGCTAAGCAGGCTTTTCCTCTTATGAGTGGTGCACTTGAGTCTGTGCGTTATTTCTATGAACAAGGTTTAAAAGTTGGAATTGTCACTGGGGCGGGAAGAGAAGGAGTAAATACCACTCTAAAGAATCACGGATTTGAAAAGTATGTATCTGTAGTTGTTTCTGGTGATGATGTTGAAAACAGTAAGCCTGCGCCTGATTGTTATTTATTGGCTGCAGACAAATTAGGCCTACAGTCATCGGAATGTCTGGCTATTGAAGACACCTATAACGGAAGTCTTTCTGCCATTCGAGCCAATATAAAATGCATCGGCGTCTCTTCATCGCATAGTGTCCGTAATCTGTTTTCCAAAACTGTATACGAATGTAGTGACCTTAATATAGCCACACAATGGATATCACAGAATTTTCAGCTGCAAGCAAGCTGCTAACAAGTTAATCAATAAGGACAAAAACAGTTGGTTATTTTTCCTTCCTCAACAAGTTTAACCAATAATTTTTGTCCGCTTTTTGTGGGTAACACCAAAACTCGGGGGAGTAATTTGGAATATCTTGAACCATTTACAATGGCTGTTTGTTTTATATTTTTCGATGCGCTTTACAAACTGTTTAAGAGTGATTCGCAACGCGTGGTATTTTTTGCAAAATTTAAATGTTTAGGAAACTAGGGGACTTACCATTATCCTGACACAGGGGGCTAACATTTATTACTGCAACTCTTGAGCGTTATGCCTATATTGTCTACAATAGCGCACTTTTTATTTACTACAGGTCACGAACATGAACGACACTAAATCGCTACCAGCTTTACCGGATCGCCTTGCGGGTAATCCACGTAGCCCACATCATGTAGCAGAAATCTTTGAGCACGATATTGGTATTCGGCTCAACGGCAAAGAGCGTTTCGATGTCGAGGAATATTGTATCAGTGAAGGTTGGGTAAAAGTCCCATCGCACAAAGCGTTGGACCGTCGCGGGCAACCGCTTCTGATGACGATAAAAGGAACTGTTGAAGCGTTTTATTGTTAAGACGTATCAATGAAAAACCGATAACTTAGTCAACGGTAATCCCCCTACTGAGTTGGCGAAATAGTTAAGTAGTTTTGCAATGCCACTTACTATCATCGCCCAAAAGGGCCTAGAGAAATTTAGGCCCTATGTATTATCTCATGATGCAGGTTATTTTTTCCTGTCCCCTATTTTAGGCTATCATAGCTTAGCTGATGAATCTGTTGGTAAAATTTCAAATTAATTGACCCAGTTAATGAATGCTTAGTATTACTAGGCAATAAGCATTTTTATAGACCTATTCGTGATGAAGTTGAAAGAATATTTAACAAATAGTGTGCAAAGTTTTGCTTATAACAGGCATTTAAACGGAACAAAAACAGTTGGTTATGTTTCGTGCCTCAACAATTTTAACCAACTATTTTAGTCCGCTTAGCGCGGCGTTATACGTTTATGGAGAATCTCGCAAATGATTGAACAATATTTGAGCGCATTTATTATTGCATTTTTGCCAACTAGGCTTGCCAATAAAGTGTTTGGTAGAACTATGTCACCTATTAAAACAGCTTTTGTGTCGTTTATATTAGTATCAGTTTTGGCCTTGGCTATTAGTTCTCAAACAATGGGGATTTGGGTAGGCTTTATTACTTACATACCTTGTTTAATTGTTTTTTTGTTGGTCGACATATATAAAGCAAAAACAAAAGTGTCTGCTGAAACAAGCGTATAACAAATAAGGATAGGTGTCGCGCAGCCGACACCTTATCTGGTTGTTGAACAAGCCCGTGCCTACTTATTTATAGTAAATTGTGGGATTTGTATTGGTCGATGCTTCGCCTTGTTGTTTTCTTAAGACGAGTTTGGCTGGGATAGGGCTAAGTGTTTAACCTTATCAAGGTGTTAGCGTTTTTTGTTAGCTTCTTATCGGCATTGACTCCTGTTATTTAGTGGCGGCCATTATCCTTATACTATTGCCTTGCAGCTAGGTCAGTCGCGTGATTCCGATACACTTCATTTCATGCTGGCAGCATGGGCAAACTCTTATCGATTTTTTGCTCGGTTTACTCACGGGTGGCGTCCAGTGATAGGTGGTGATAAGTAGTAACTGTATACGCCGTCTTAACTTCTTAGGGGTACCACGCAAGAAACCATAATCACGTACCCGTTGTAATTAAACGGCAAAATATCAGCCTTTAAAGAAACCAAGCCTTTTGGGGGCTGATATTTGATATTGTTAAAATAAAATTTCACCATTAGAAATGGTTTTACAACCCCGTCTACTGCCCATTGATGCCTTTATGCAGTTCCGTTATCACTTTTTGTAACGTGAAATCATAGTATAACTGCTTGGAATTATACTGTTTGGAGAAATTCTTGAAATCGATCTTTGACCAGTTTTTATCGTCAAACAAAATTGAATATTCACCAATATTATCCTGTGTTAAAAGTGTCATCTTGGTTTTCATTCTCATTCCATCGTTTTTTGCAAAATCAAATCCTTTCAGATAGTCATAAACAGCAACCAATGTCCATGCAGCTTCCATAAAATGACCGCCGACTGTGGCCTGTATTTGGCCCTTCTTCACCGCATCCAGTCCTTCGGCTGACCAGTCGATACCGCCAATAACGACATCCTTGCCAAGCGCCAGTTTCATCTCCGTTGCTGCTATTGCCGCACCGATTGCCATACCATCACTGGCAGCCCATACGGCACTAACATCCGGATAGCGAGCTTTGAGTCTCATAAACTTTTTTTCGGCCAATGCTGATTTCCAATTTGCTCTGACTATCTGCTCTAGCTGTGCGTTGGGGAATTCTTTGAGTGCACGTAGTAGACCTTTTTCCCGTTCAATAGAAGCCGATGTGCCGAACGGGCCGCTGATAGCAATAAGGTGGATTTTCCCATCAGGTGCGACTTTACCTTTTTGCAGCAGATATTTCGCCAAGGTATAACCCGCTCCTTCATCGTCTGGCAATATTTCACCTATGTAATACTTGAAATACTGTCTGGGCTCTCCAATGGATTTATCGAGAATGGCGGCATTTTCTATCATTAAGGAGACTTTGGCTTGTTCACAAAGTTTTAAAATTCTATCACCACTATTTTTGACGCTAATGGCGATGATAGCATCGGTTTTGTGGCCATCAGTTAAAAATTTTTCCACCAGTAGATGAGCGCGGATATGGTTGTCGTTTGTTTCAATGATTGAAAGTTCAACCCCTAAGTCATCAGCAGCCGCTTGCATAAAACCAACAACAGGTCCATAGAACATATCATCGACAGTTCGTGGAATGACATAGCCAATTTTAACGGGGGGAACACTACAAAAGGCGGACGGTAACAACATAAAAAACAACAAGAGAAAATGAATGACTGTTTTAAGTAAGGATTTCATTATTATTCCTTATTTGCCAAATATAATTGTAATTTGATGAAGATAAGGTATCTGAAGCTATCAATTGGCTGGTCAAAACTAAAACTGGGAACAAGCAGCTAATGTAATACTTTTTCAGCATCTAGTTTCATTTTTTACATCACCACTTTTTATTATAGAACACCATCGGCTATTAACCTTATACCGTTATATTATCTGGATACTGTAATTTGCTGTGGTTAAATAATATTATTGAGTGTGTAGGTTGGAAGCTATCCTCTTGGCGGGCTGAGATGCACTTACAATGAAACTATCAAATCTTGCGTAACGCTTGGTATTGGGAGTTAGTGAACGTAGATTTACTTTTTTTATGCTGAACTAGGTATACTATTAAAAAATCGTATTAACTAAAAGGCCGCGCTTGTGTTTCAAGTTTATCATTCTAATCAATTAGACTTATTAAAAGATCTGCTTGTTGCTTTGATGCAGCAATCTCCACTTGAAAACCCATTTGCTAATGAAACCATTCTCGTACAAAGCCCGGGGATGGCGCAGTGGTTACAGCTGCAGATTGCGCAATCCACCAGTATTGCGGCCAATATCGACTTCCCGTTACCTGCCAGTTTTATCTGGCAGCAGTTTAAAGAAGTTTTACAGGATGTGCCTGATAACAGCCCGTTTAATAAAATGTCGATGACCTGGCAAATAATGCAGTTATTGCCAGCGTGTTTAGAAGATCCTGATTTTGCAGCTTTATTACATTACCTTGAAGATGATCAGCAGTTACGTAAACGCTTTCAGCTTAGCCAGAAAATCGCTGATATTTTTGATCAGTATTTAGTCTATCGTCCTGAGTGGATTGAAGCTTGGGAAAACAGCAGCGAACAACAATTAGCGACATGGAGCATTGAAAATAAACAATCGGTACCCTTATGGTTAGGTGAGCAGCGCTGGCAGGCTAAACTATGGAAAAAGCTATCTCTTACCATTGAACAGAGCTTTGCAGCGCAAGGTAAAGCTTATCACCGTGCGGGTTTGTATAAAGATTTTTTAGAAAAGCTTAACAGTCAAAAAACATTAAAGCATCTGCCGAAGCGCATTTTTGTCTTTGGTATTTCCGCTCTGCCTGAATCTTATCTGCAAGCCTTATTAGGTCTTGCTAAACATTGTGATGTGCACTTTTTATTAAGCAATCCCTGTCGTTATTACTGGGCTGATATTGTCGATCCGAAACTGCTCGCTAAACGTTTTGCACAAAGTCGCCCTAAATTATCGGTGCAGCAGGGTGAAGTTAAAAGCTTAGCTGACTCGAGCTGGCAGAAAGATCAAAAGCATCTGCAGTGGGCAATGAGTGAGGACCAGGATAATGAAGTGGGTAATCCATTACTTGCCTCAATGGGAAAAATGGGGCGAGATTTTTTATATCAGCTCTATTCATTGGAACAGCAAGAGGTGGATGCTTTTGTCGATATCAACCGTGATAGTTTATTGCATCACATTCAAGCAGATATTTTAGAGCTGCAGGACAGCAGTTTACCCTTAGCTTTGGATGCGTCCGAGCGCACTGTTATCGATAAAGAGGATCAGTCTCTAAGCGTGCATTTAGCGCATAGTGTGATGCGCGAAGTGGAAATTTTGCATGATAATTTACTGGCTATGTTTGAGTCTGATAAATCGTTAACACCAAAAGATATTATCGTGATGGTGCCCAATATTGATCTTTATGCGCCTTATGTGCAGGCGGTATTTGCCAGTGTAGAAAAAAATCGTTATATCCCGTTCACTATCTCAGATGTCAGTGCGCAGCAGGAAAATCCAATTTTAGTGAGTTTTTTACAACTGCTCAATCTCAATCAAAGCCGCTATACCCGAGAAAATATTTTTGCTTTGCTGGAAGTGCCCGCCATTTTACAACGTTTTAATTTAGAGCAAGATGACTTTGTGTTATTACAAAAGTGGATCAATGAAAGTGGTATTCGCTGGGGATTACATGAAAAAAGTGCGACACAGTGGGATCTGCCTGAATTACCGCAAAACAGCTGGATTTTTGGTTTAAAACGTATGCTGCTTGGTTATGCGATGGGGGGCGTGATGTTTGCTGATATCTCCCCCTATGATGAAGTACAAGGTTTGCAGGGCGATCTGTTAGGGCGTTTTATCGATTTTATTGATGCTTTAATACAATTAGAGGAGGACCTTAAACAGCCTTATAATGCCCAGCAGTGGCAGGCTTTTGTTTATCAGCTTGTTGACACCTTTTATCTTGAAGATGATGAGAACAGTGCGGTATTAACCATGATCCGCGATCAACTTGATAACTTGGTCACTCATACACAGCTGGCGCAGTTTACAGAGCCTTTATCGTTATTTGTCTTAATTGAACATCTTGAAAATCACCTTTCCAATCAGTCTAACAGCCAACGTTTTTTAACCGGGCAGGTGAACTTTTGTACGTTAATGCCGATGCGTTCGATCCCCTTTAAAGTGGTGTGTTTATTAGGTATGAATGATGGCCAGTATCCGCGTAATATTATGCCGATGGGCTTTGATTTGATGGCAGGGCATCGCAAGCGCGGGGATCGTTCTCGCCGGGAAGAAGACCGTTATCTGTTTTTAGAGGCGCTATTATCGGCTCAAGATAAGTTGTATATCAGTTATATCGGCCGCAATATTAATGATAACAGCGAAAAAATGGCTTCGGTATTAGTCTCTGAGCTGCTTAATTACTGCCAGCAGGGATTTGTTTTACAAGCTAATTTACACGAACCAAGCAGTGCGGCAGAAAAAGCCTTATTCGCTTTTATTAATCACAGTTATCCGATGCAAAGCTTTAGCGAGTCTTATTATCAAGGTGCGTATAAAACCTACAACCCGAATTGGTGGAATGCGTCGCAGGCTGAGCAAGGCGAAGATCAAGCCATGCAGCAAGCAGATAATATAAATCTACCGCTTGATGAACCTTTAATTGAGGTGCAATTACAGCATTTAAAACAATTTTTAAAACACCCCTGTAAGGCCTTTTTTAATCAGCGTTTAGATGTTTATTTTGAATTAGATAACAGTGAACAGGAGAATGACGAGCCCTTCTCTTTAGATAACCTGCAACAGTATCATCTTAAAAATTTGCAGTTTGATTATGCGTTGGAGGGAAAATCATTAGATGCGTTATTTATTGAAACTAAAGCTACGGGGGAGTTGCCCTTAGGTGAATTTGCACCACTGATATTTAATAAAGATCTGCAGAGTATGGTCGATCTTGCCGATTTAACGGCTGGGTATTTTATTGGTGAAATTGAAACCATTAATATTGATATCTGTTTTGCACAAAAGCGTTTATTAGGTGAATTAAGCGACCATTGTGAAAATGGTTT
>NZ_CEZLMY010000160.1:0-8232 GCF_983033635.1 Psychromonas sp.
GTGTTATCCAGTTTATTCTTAATCGAGTATCTTCGAGGTTGAAATTAAACTTGAGCTTTGTTGGGCCATCTAGTTTAAAGGTATTTGCTTGCGTTTGCAGTAAAGAAACCAGGAACATTGGATCAACGGAGGTGTTTTGTGTAAATAAAACAGTGCCGCCTTTAGCATGCGCCTCAAGACGTTTAATGCCTAATACAGCGCATTGCTGTTTAATCTTGGTAACTTCGATAAGATTTTTGGTGGAATCAGGTAATAAACCAAAGCGATCGATCAGTTCTACTTGCAGCTCTTTTAAAGAGTGGTGATCTTTACTGTTGGCAATACGTTTATACAATGATAAGCGCATATTAACATCATGAATATAATCATTTGGAATTAATGCGGGGATTCGTATTTCAACTTCAGACTGGCTTGCCAGAAGGTGTTCTAGTGTCGGCTCATGTCCATTTTGTAATGCCTTTACCGCTTGATCTAACATCTCCATATACAGGTTATAACCAATGCTGCTGATTTGTCCTGATTGTTCATCGCCTAAAAGTTCACCTGCACCGCGGATTTCTAAATCGTGTGTTGCCAGCGTAAAACCTGCGCCGAGGGTGTTTAAAGATGAAATTGCATCCAGGCGTTTTTTGGCATCCTTACTCATCAATTTAGGCGTCGGTGTTAAAAGGTAAGCATAAGCTTGGTGGTGTGAACGACCGACACGGCCTCGTAGTTGATGTAATTGTGCCAGACCTAAATGATCGGCGCGATTTATAATAATGGTATTGGCACTGGGAATATCAATGCCCGTTTCAATGATAGTGGTACAAACTAAAACATTCTGGCGCTGATGGTAAAAATCAGTCATGATCCGCTCTAGATGATGTTCATTCATCTGCCCATGGGCAACGGAGATTTTCGCTTGCGGTAATAAACTTTGTAGATCCTGCGCCGCTTTTTCTATGGTAGCAACATTATTGTGTAGAAAGTATACCTGTCCACCACGCATTATCTCACGGGTAATGGCATCACTGACAATCTGATCTGTTTTTTGCTCGACAAATGTTTTAACGGCCAAACGTTTGGCAGGGGGAGTGGCGATAATTGAAAGATCACGCATACCATGCATGGACATATTCAAGGTACGTGGAATGGGGGTTGCGGTTAATGTTAAAATATCAATCTGCGCTCGTAAGGCTTTAATTTTTTCTTTTTGGCGCACACCAAAACGGTGCTCTTCATCGATAATTAACAGGCCTAAATCAGAGAACTTAACATCTCCACTAAGTAGTTTATGAGTACCAATTAAGATATCAATCTTGCCTTGAATTGATTCGAGCAGGATCTGTTTTTGCTCTTTAGCTGTTTTAAAACGTGATAATACTTCAATTCGTACCGGCCAATTGGCAAATCGGTCTTTAAAGTTTTCATAATGCTGCTGTGCAAGCAGGGTTGTCGGCACAAGCAAGGCTACCTGCCTGGTATTATCTGTTGCTAAAAAGGCCGCGCGCATTGCCACTTCGGTTTTACCGAAACCTACATCTCCACAGACTAATCGGTCCATAGGTTGTGATGAGCACATATCAGATAATACCGCATTGATTGATAGGGCTTGATCATGTGTTTCTTCAAAGGGAAAGTCATTACTAAACAGGGCATAATTGCTTTTATTTAGCTGGTAGCGGTAACCTACTTTTGCTGCTCTTTGAGCATAAACGTCCAGTAACTCTGCGGCAACATCACGGACTTTTTCAGCCGCACGTTTTTTTGCTTTTTGCCATGTTTCTGTGCCCAGTTTATTAATCGGTGCATTTTCAACATCATGGCCACTGTAACGGCTAATTAGATGTAATGAGCTTACCGGTACATAAAGTTTATCACCCCGGAGATATTCTAATGTTACAAATTCAGTTAAGTTACCTGCTGTTTCGATGGTTTGCAGACCTAAATATCGCCCGACTCCGTGATCAATATGAACAACTGGCTGGCCAATTTTAAGTTCTTCTAGATTACGAAGGATATGCTCTGAGCTATAGTTCTCATCATTACTTTCTTTGCGGCGGCGTCGTTGTGTGACTTTAAAACCTAACAGTTCATTTTCAGTAATAAACGCCAAGTTTGCTTCATTTAAGATAAAACTATTTTCGACTTGGCTAATAGTAATACCTAATCGCTTTTTGCTTTTTGAAAATGAAGAGAGGTTTTCAAATTCGTTAAGTACGAGTTTTAATGGCGCAAGTAGTTCGAGTAATGACTCTTTTCTACCGGCCGATTCAACGCTGAATAAGATACGACCAGAGAAATTAGTGATAAAATTTTCAATGTGCGCCAGAGGTTGATTCTTTTTATGCTCAACTTGAATGTCAGTAACAGCAGAAATATCAAAATTTACTTTTCCTGCTTTTTCTTTGCTTAACGGTTCGCTGGTAAAGTAATAACGTGGCCATTGGTTTAATTTCTCGAAACACTGTTCATGGCGAAGGTATAATTCTGCCGGAGTTAATAATGGACGGAACAGATCAACACTGCGTTCGTTGTAACGTGTCTCTAAACTTTCCCAGAAATCTATGCTTGCCTGATTTATATCACCTACAACTGCCAATTTTGAATCCGGCGGCAGATAATCAAAGAGGGTAGCGGTTTGTTCAAAAAACAGTGGTAAATAGTACTCAATACCTGCAGGTAAATTAGATTGACTGATTTTATGGAAAATGGACTCATTGCTTGTGGACAATGGAGAGGTGAATTTATCACTAAATTTTATTTTAAAACGTTTTATCGCTTCACTGTCTGTTGCAAATTCATGTGCAGGTAATAATTTGATTTCATTTATTGCTTTTAAAGAGCGCTGGCTTTCACTATCAAAAGGGCGAATCGAGTCGATCTCATCATCAAAAAAGTCAATACGATAAGGTGTTTGGCTGCCCATGGGGTAAATATCTAATAATGAACCACGAGCACAGAATTCACCGTGTTCCATTACCTGCTCGACGGCATAATATCCAGCTTCTTCTAGATCAGCGCGTAATGACTGCAGTTCAATTTTTTGTTCATTTTTAATAATCAGGGTGTGCTGTTTTAAATAAGCGGGTGGCGCAAGACGTAATAACAGAGTACTGATAGGAACAATTAAGATACCTTGCTGCAAACTTGGCAATTTATATAGGGTTTCTATTCGTGTGGAGATAATATCCTGATGTGGTGAAAAATGATCGTAAGGTAGCGTTTCCCAATCTGGAAAGCTGACAATGTCGATATTATCTTCAACAAAAAATTCCAGTTCCTGGCGTAATTTTAAAGCGGTCGGAGTATCGTTAACAATTAATATCAGCGGTGAAGTTTGTTGCTTAGCACATTCGCTAATTGCTAATGCCTGGCTGCTGCCCTGTAAGTTAGCAAATAATAAACGGTCAGACTTACTTTTTAGTGCCGGAATAGATAAAAGTGGAGCTTGCTTCATTTTCTGTTCTTTTTAAAGTGATTGAGCGCGTTGTTCCGCACGAAGTTTTAATTGTTTGGATTGTATATGTAATGTAGTGCGAATCAACAGTTCTCTATCTTCTTCTCTTATCTGTTGGTAAGTTAATTCGATACCGTTTTCATTAATCGCACTTACATTTGCATAACAATAAATAGCCGCTGATTCTTCAGGTATAAAAATCTTTAAGCGTACGTTTTGATTGACCGAAAACTTACTGTCAATGCAATCAAAAAGGCAACAACCGGCACTAAATGCTGATGTCTGATAATGAAATTTGCTGTCATCCTGTTGGCTAAGTACATAAGTGAGCAGGGTATTTATTTTCTGATTCTGTGCCTGTAAATAACCCCATAATGCCTGTGTTGTTTCATTATTTAATTTTAGCGGGTGTAATGCATGAAAGTCTATTGCGGCAAGATCGCTTGCCATACGAAATGGTGCAGGTATCTGTCGCTCAAACTCTTGCAGATTAGGAATATTCTCACCGTCATTGAGTAACTCAACATTAATTGCAAGCTGATAGTTAACTAGAAAATATTCATTGCTGATCATGATGTTGCCTTTTTTTATGGACTCTGACATTTTTTACTGAGTTTTCAGTATCTTGATTTATAAAGATACATTAGAATGCTCACTAATCAATGTGCTATTACTATTTTCTATTCAGTTACGTAGAGTCTGTCATTATAACTCAATGTAATACTATCAAGAAACAAAGGAATTTATGTTTTACCCCCTCAGTTTATTTATCGGATTACGTTACACAAAATCAAAACGTAACAATAAATTTGTCTCCTTTGTCTCACTTTTCTCAACAGGTGGAATAACTTTAGGAGTGCTTGCCTTGATCACGGTTTTATCTGTGATGAATGGTTTTGAGCATGAACTGAAAACACGTATTTTGGGCGCGGTGCCGCATGCCATTATTAGTAATGAAAGTCAGGCGCTAAGTGACTGGCAGCAACAAATTCCGGAATTATTAAAAATAGACAGGGTTAAAAGTGTCGAGCCCGTTGTACGTGGTGAAGCGATTGTGCAAACGCAAAGCAGTCTGCAAGGTGTTGTGTTTGAAGGTATTGTGCCTGAAGTTTATGGCAGTGATGTTATTAAATCCAATATTCACACTGGCAGTTTAACGGATTTAAAAGCAGGCTCTTATCATATTATTATTGGTCAAAGTTTAGCTCGTCAACTTAATGTTAGTTTAGGTGATAAAGTGCGCATCATATCTGCACGTGGCAGTCGCTTTACACCACTTGGGCGCATGCCAAGCCAGCGTAATTTTACTGTAGCCGGGTTATTTAAAGTCGGCTCGGATGTTGATAAACAACTTGTGTTGATGCATGCACAAGATGCAGCTCGCCTGATTCGCATCGCTAATGAGCAAGTGACAGGCCTACGACTCTATTTAGATGATCCGTTCGATATCCAATCATGGACTGCACCTGTGTTAAAAGAGGGACAAAACTTAACCGACTGGCGCAAGACACACGGTGAACTTTTTGCTGCGGTTAAAATGGAAAAAAATATGATTTGGTTACTATTATGTTTAATCATTTCGGTCGCAGCGTTTAATATTCTCTCTTCATCTGTGATGGTGGTAAGTGATAAAAATGCCGAAGTGGCAATCTTAAAAACGCTCGGTATTTCAGGGAAAACCCTTAATCTAATTTTTATTATTCAAGGCGCTTGGAGCGGCATTATTGGTGCGTTAATCGGTACTGCTTTAGGGTTGTTGTTAAGCAGTTATATTAACGAAACAATGTCTTTTTTAGGTTTGCACCTTCTCTCTAACGCTTCGGGTGGCGCACGATTATTACCTGTGCTCTATCAACCGCTACAAATATTTGTGATTATGTTTGGTGCGATGTTATTAAGTTTATTAGCAACTTTATATCCTGCATATCGCGCAGGAAAAGTGAGCCCAGTAGAGGCATTAAGATATGAATAAAACGATTGAAAATAAAGACATTCTGGTTTGCTCTAATTTGGGTAAAACATACCAGGACGGAAAATTGTTTAACACTGTTCTGCAGGGAGTTGAATTAAAAGTTCAGCAAGGTGAGTTATTGGCGATCGTCGGCAGCTCAGGCTCGGGTAAAAGTACCTTGTTACATCTGTTGGGGGCGTTGGACAAACCCAGTGAGGGGGAAGTCTTTTATGAAGGGCAAAATATCCACCAGCTATCCCCGAATAAACAAGCTAAATGGCGTAATCAATGCCTGGGTTTTGTGTATCAGTTTCACCATCTGTTATCTGAATTTAATGCCCTTGAGAATGTGGCTATGCCACTGCTAATTGCTGGCTGCAATATCAAAATTGCTACAGAAAAAGCACAGGCGATGTTAAACAGAGTCGGTTTGCAAGCCCGTTTAAAGCATCGCCCTTCGGAACTTTCTGGCGGAGAAAGGCAACGTGTTGCTATTGCGCGCGCCCTAATCAATGAGCCGCAATTAGTACTTGCTGATGAACCGACAGGGAACCTTGATGCACAAAGTGCTGAGAGTGTTTATCAGTTAATAAAAACGCTGAATCAAGAGTTAGGTACCGCTTTTGTAGTGGTGACACATGATCAGCAGTTAGCTGATAAATTACATCGTCAAGAACATATGGTAAGCGGTATTTTGCAGGGTAATTTATAATGTATCGTCCATTATCAATGTTTATTGGCTTGCGTTACAGCCATGCAAAACATAAAAATAAATTTGTTTCATTTATATCTGTAGCATCCATATTAGGTATTTCCCTTGGTGTTGCCGTGTTGATAGTGGGTCTTTCGGCGATGAACGGCTTTGAAAAAGCACTGCGAGATCAATTGTTGTCCGTGATTCCGCATGCGGAACTGGAGATGGTAAGCGGCAGTTTTAAAGATATCCAAAGCACATTAAAACAAGTTGAAGCGCAGCAGGGGGTTATTGCTGCAACGCCCTACATAACACTCAATGGATTACTGCAAAAAGATAATCAGATGAAAGCGCTACAGATTCGAGCTATCAACCCCGGTTCAGAAAGTAATGTGACCAGCATAGAGCAATATATTAAACAGGGTAATTGGTCTTTATTAGCTGCTGGTGAGCGTTCGATCATCTTGGGTAAAAGTGTTGCACAGAAACTAAAAGTGTCTGTTGGTGATTCACTATCCCTGTTATTACCTCAGAAACAGATAGGAAAGCGGTTAAAAGCCCCTCGTTCGGTAAAATTAAAATTAGTGGGCCTGTTTGAAATGGGGGGGCAGTTAGATAATGCGCTCGCTTTTATCCATATTGAAGATGCCAAACAGCTCTTAGCGATGAAAAATGCCAATGCAATTGCATTTAAAGTCGATAATGTTTTAGACGCACAAAAGATCTCCCGCTCCGTTGGTTATAGCCTCACCTCCTATCTATATATCAAAAGTTGGATCACTAGCCAAGGTTACCTGTATCAAGATATTCAGATGGTTAAGTCGTTAATGTATGTCATATTATTACTGGTTGTTGCGGTTGCCTGCTTTAATATTGTTTCAACCTTGGTGATGGCTGTAAATGAAAAACGCGGTGATATTGCAATTTTGAAAACAATGGGCGCTTCAAAGTGGATGTTACGTCTTATATTTATTGTACAAGGGGCATTTAATGGTTTTGTAGGGTGTCTGTTCGGTGCGCTTTGCGGAATCTATATCGCACTCAATTTAACCAAAATAATTGAATACCTAGAAAGCTTGATTGGACATAAATTTTTATCGGGTGATATCTATTTTATCGATTTCTTACCCTCTGAAGTTGATTACATGCAGGTTGTGATTATCACACTGCTTGCATTTGTGATGAGTGTGTTATCAACGGTTTATCCTGCGTGGCGCGCAAGTAATATTCAACCCGCTCAAGAGTTAGGTTATAGCCATTAATTGTACTTATTGACTCCTTGCTAAATTACCATACAACATATATTCGTGAATTGTATGTTAGCTACGGGTCATTATACGTGGCGGGTAAGTCATATACAGCTTTTTAAAAAGTCTGGTTCTAGGTATTAGTTGTGCTTGGTAATTGCCCCGTGAGATCTTAATAACTCCGCAATAGTTTGTGCCATCTTTTGGTAACCTAAATGGTTCGGGTGGATAATATCACTGTGTAAGTCAGGTTGACTTAAAACATCTGATAACAGATCATTTTCCACAACTATATTCATCTGCTCAGCTACTTGCTGGTATTGTTTTAGGGGTGTTAATAAAAGGTTGGTGTTAGGCACTGCAATCAATACAACTTGAATATTCCTATCCTGGGCTAGTTTAATCATCGCTCGTAAATTCTCTGCCATTTTATCTAAATCCGACTTTTGTAACATATCATTTGCGCCGTGGCATAACAGCAGAAGTTGCGGCTGGTAATGGTCTAATAAATTTTCTAATCTAAGTAATCCTTCACTACTTAACTCCCCATTAATACCTTTATTGATCACCTGCATATTAATGAGTTTACTTAATTGTGCAGGGTAACTTTGATTTTTATCAGCACCATAGCCAAAAGTCAGGCTATCACCAAAGGCAAGGATAGGTTGTTGCTGATTAAGCGGTTGTAACATATTAGTCGGTCCACTACTGAAAAATAAAATAAAAAATATTGCCACTAAAAACAAGCTTACTTTAAATAGTTTCATTCTCGGTCTCCTTTTTGCGTCTCAGCTTGTTACTTATGAACTTCCAATCTGATTGGCTTTAGCTTTAAAAAGCATACTAGGTGTTCGAAATTATATTTAGTAATCTATTGAAAAATAAGACAGATATAAAG
>NZ_CEZLMY010000161.1:0-8156 GCF_983033635.1 Psychromonas sp.
TCGCGCCTATGATATTGCGCGGTTAAAACCGCACTTCCAAAAACAAAAATAGATCAATTAATTTTGCGGATTGGTATTACTGATAAGGAGATTTATGCCAACAGCTTTTGAGGGGGGAGTCTTTAAGGGGATTAAAAAGGTTTGCAATCATATTTGATTTACAATTCTAGCTAGCAGAAGAATATCCAGTTTATTTTATGCAAAGAAAAAAATAAAAGGCATAGAATTTAAAACTCTATGCCTGTGATTTTAAATCATAACAAAAGTACTGATTAAACCGATCAAACCACCAAATACTCCTCCCCAAACAACTAACCAACCAAGATGTTTTTTAATCATTGCTTGAATAATTTGTTTAACTAATAACGGGGTTAATTCATTTAAACGTTGTTCAATGATCTGCTCAATTTTTGCTAAGATATCGTGCATCATATCTGGTTGCTCAATCTCATCTTTTAAAAGAGCAATAAATTTTTCATCTTCTGTTAAATCGATAATTGATTTTTTCATATGTTTAATAAACGGTTCACGCAGCGGTGTTAATGCTTCCTCGCCGCCAAACATGCCTAACATGCCGCCGAATGAAGACTCCATAATCACTGTAACTAAACCGTCATAGGTCGGGTTAAGATCTACTTTTTCGATAACTGGTTGTAAATTAAGATGCGTCGGTGAAAGGGAACCGGCACTTAAAAATCGATCTACATTTTCAAGGGTAAAAAACTGATCCATCATTAATGAGCGAATGCCTTTTTTAAACTCTTCAAAATGTGCAGGTACAACACCAGAGCCATATAAAAGCGGCACTTTTTCAAATAACATAAATACCGCTAACCAGTTCGTTAACGCACCGGAAAGTGCAAATAAACCAACCATAGTTAAAATAGCTGCATATTCACTTTCACCTAATAGTAAACCCACTATCAAAATGACAGTTGCGACTAAATTGGTAATAAAACTTTTATTCATTATCTTTCCTGTTCGAGTTTCAATTTCTGAACCTATTTCTAGGGTACAAAAAAAATCCAGTAGCTAAGTAAATGGCTACTGGATTTTAATTTGTGAAGAATAGCTTGCAATTAACCGTTAGCAGTTTCTTCACGCAGTTTTAAACTACGTAATGCTTTATCTAAAACGCCATTTACAAATTTGTAAGACTCGTCTGTTGCAAAATCTTTAGCCAACTCAATCGCTTCGTTTAATACCACTTTATGCGGTACATCAGTACGGTAAGTTAACTCGAACATTGCAATACGTAATACCGCAAGATCAACCATATCCACATCACCGATTTTACGAGAAAGATATGGAGACAGATTTTCATCTAAAGACTCAACTCGATGAACAACACCCGTTAATAACTCTTTAAAGTATGGAACATCTGTTTTTGACAAATCTTGATCAACACTGAATTGATCAATAATTTGACCAACATTTAGTTGAGTAATTTGCCATTGGTAAACCGCTTGTACTGCAAATTGACGAGCGCGACGGCGCTCTGCAGGTTTCATTTTCATTATCCTAATTCCGCCATTACATTAACCATTTCTAAAGCACTTAAAGCAGCTTCGCTACCTTTATTGCCCATTTTAGTGCCTGCACGTTCGATTGCCTGATCGATTGAATCCGTTGTTAATACACCAAATGCTACTGGTGTATCAAAATCCATTGAGACTTGTGCAAGACCTTTATTACATTCATTAGCAACAAATTCAAAATGTGGTGTACCACCACGAATAACTGTACCTAATGCGATAATTGCATCGTATTTTTTAGATGCTGCAACACGTTTAGCTGCAAGTGGAAGTTCAACAGCACCAGGTACACGAACCACAGTGATATTATCGTCTTCAACCTGACCTGTACGTTTAAGGGTATCAATTGCGCCCGCTAATAACTGCTCATTGATAAAGCTGTTAAAACGAGAGATTACGATTGCGATTTTCGCTTGTGGAGCAGCTAAGCCACCTTCAATTATTTTCATTTTCTACCCTTATTGCAAATTTTTGTGCATTCTAACACATTTTATTTCTATGCCTAACATTGATTACTCAGTGATGTAATCAACGACTTCCAGTCCAAAACCACCTAATGCGTGATATTTTTTCTCAGAGCTTAAAAGTGCCATCTTATGCACACCTAAATCACGCAAAATTTGCGAACCGACACCAACACGGCGGCTTGCCCCCTGCGGTTTAGATGAAACACGCTCTCCCGCGTCCTGTTTAGCGATATGTTTAACCTGTTCGATTAATGACTCCGCCGTTTCCTGATGACCTAACATCACCAGTATGCCGCCGTCTTTCGCTAAACGCTGCATTGCATTACTTAAAGGCCAAGTACGTGCACCTAAACGGTCTGAAAAGAAGTTATCGGTAAAAGTGTTCTGTAAATGCACTCGAACGTTAGTAGTCGCACCTTCTTTAATTTCGCCATTTACTAATGCAAAATGAACTTGTTTATCAATAGTGTCCTGGTATGCAACTAAATCAAACTCACCAAACTCAGTCGGTAATTTACAGCTGCTGACTCGCTCAATAGTCGTTTCATTGTTATTACGGTATTCAATTAAGTCGGCAACCGTACCCAGTTTTAGCCCATGTTTTTCAGCAAACAGTTCTAAATCAGCACGACGTGCCATAGTGCCATCATCATTTAAGATTTCAACAATTACCCCGGCTGGTTCACGCCCAGCTAAACGCGCTAAATCACAACCAGCTTCAGTATGACCAGCACGTGTTAATACACCGCCGGCCTGCGCTTTTAGCGGGAAGATATGACCAGGCATCACAATATCAGTTGGTTTGGCATCTTTGGCAATAGCAGCTTGTACCGTCACCGCACGATCGGCAGCAGAAATACCCGTAGTCACTCCCTCAGCAGCTTCAATAGAAACAGTAAAGTTTGTCGAGAAAGCGGCGGTATTATCATCAACCATTAATGGTAATTTAAGCTGTTCACAGCGTCCTTCTGTCAGCGTTAAACAGATTAGACCGCGGCCGTTAGTCGCCATAAAGTTAATCGCATCAGGTGTCACCAAATCGGCAGCCATGATCAGATCACCTTCGTTTTCACGATCCTCATCATCCATTAAAATAACCATTTTACCTAAACGGATATCTTCAATAATTTCAGCAGTAGTATTTAATTTCATGTTTGTCCCTATTCGGTTGCCAGGCTTAACCTAAGAACCCGCTACGAGCGAGCAGATCCATTGTTGATTTATTTTCTTGTTTTGTACTTTGTGAAGCTTTTTCGCCCAACATCAGACGCTCTAAATAACGCGATATCACATCCACTTCTAAATTGACCTGAGTAGCAACGGAATAATTAACCATATTAGTTTGTGCAATAGTATGCGGAATAATAGTTAATTTAAAAGAAGCGCCATCAATTTCATTAGTGGTCAGGCTGATGCCGTCAACAGTAATTGAACCTTTTTCAGCAATGTATTTAGCTAATTCGTTAGGTGCTTTAATCCAATATTCAAACGCATTGCCAAGCGGCGTAATCGAAGTAATTTCTCCCACTCCATCAACATGGCCACTGACAATATGCCCGCCAAAACGATCGTTCATCTGCATCGCTTTTTCTAAATTAATAGCAAAACCTGTTTTAATTTGTGCAAAACCACTGCGTTTTATGGTTTCATAAGAAACATCAGCATCAAAACCTCCATCACTTAATTTAGTCACGGTTAAACAAACACCGTTATTAGCGATGCTGTCACCTAACTTAACATCGCTTAAATCCAGCTCTCCTGAAGCAACGCTGATGGTCATATCTTTTTCATTGTGTTTAATTGCAGTGACATGACCCACTGCAGCTATGATGCCTGTAAACATATTAATCTCGATTACTTATAAGTCGAATATCGTCACCAATTAAAGCCATATTTTGTAACTTTAACTGCACAACTTCGTCCATTTTTGAAAAGTTAGGTAAGTTTACTAAGTTTCTCGCCTGATCGCCCATTAATTTTGGTGCCTGATACAGTATAAATTCATCAACTAATTGATTTTTAAAAAATTCACCAGAAAGTGTGGCACCAGCTTCTACCCAAAGGTCATTAATTTCATAGTCATTTAAGGAAGTTAACAACAGATTTAAATCAATGCGGCCATGACCATCATCGGCGCAGATAACCTGCTCGACATCAGCTTTAAACTGTTTATTTTGTAAATCAGCACGCGGTGAAAGCGCAACTAACAGCACTTTACCGGCAAGTGTAAACAGCTTCTCATTGAGGCTCAATTTATTGTGTGAATCTAAAACAATGCGAATCGGTTGACGAATTGCAGACTTTTCGATTTCATTCTTAAAATCAGTGCTTTGTTGTAATTCTTCATAACGAACATTGAGACTGGGATCATCTGCAATCACAGTACCGCTACCTGTTAAAATTGCACTTTGCATCGCTCGGTAATATTGCACATCAATCCGCGCTTTCGGGCCTGTGATCCACTGACTCTCACCATTTTTCAGTGCTGTTTTTCCATCCAGACTAGATGCTAACTTGACGGTTACACGCGGTTGCTTAACTTGCATACGCTTAATGAAACCACGATTTAATTTTAGGGCTTCATTTTCAAGCAATCCGATATCCACCTGAATGCCGGCTTCTTCTAATATGCTGATACCGCGACCTGCTACTTTAGGGTTGGGATCAACCATCGCAATCACCACTCGTTTAACCCCTGCTTCGGTTAATGCTAACGCACAAGGTGGTGTTCGACCGTAATAAGAACACGGCTCTAAAGTGACATAACAAGTAGCATTGATTGCTTTAGTTTGTGCAATGGCTAAGGCGTTAATTTCGGCATGGGGCAAGCCCGCTTTTTCATGAAAACCTTCGCCAACGATAATATCATTGCTTACAACCACACAACCAACATTGGGATTAGGGGAAGTAGTAAAGCGCCCTTTTTTAGCTAATTCGATGGCGCGGGACATGTAGTGCTTATCTAAATCTGAAAAGTGAGCAGCGTTCATCTATATTCCACATATAAAACCGACAAAAACACGGTTATTTTTCCAGTTTAGCAATCTCTTCACCAAACTCTTTTACATCTTCAAATGAGCGATACACAGAAGCAAAACGAATATATGCAATTTTATCTAAACTTCTCAGTAATTCCATCACTAATTCACCAACCATTTTCGATGGTACTTCACGTTCACCAGTTGCACGTAATGTAGATTTAAGTTTATTAACCGCACTTTCTATCGCTTCAATACTAACCGGTCTTTTCTCAAGTGCGCGATTAATTCCTACCAGCAATTTATCATCATTAAATGGCTCTCGGCGACCATCTGATTTAATTAAACGAGGCATAACAAGTTCAGCGACTTCAAAGGTGGTAAAACGCTCATGACATTCATTACAAGAACGGCGACGACGTACTTGAGAGCCTTCTGCAACTAATCGAGAGTCGATCACTTTCGTATCTTGTGCACTACAAAAAGGACAGTACATAATTTTTCACTCTTGTTGGGGATTAAATAGTTTGTTCTTAAATTTTTTATAGCTAGCTATATGGCAACTTTATAGCAAACACAATTAAATAGTCTGATTTATTATACCATCGTCATTAACCGGGTAGAGCTGTAAAGTTTTAACGGTTTACCTAAAATGTGAAATCGGAGTTCAGTCCGCCAAATTGTCTGTACGGCTAAAAAACGAGCGCAGAACAGCCAGCTCATAAACTTGAACTATCTTCAATTGGCATTATACCCAGTAGATACTTTACAAAGTAAAAAAAAAGCCGCAAATGCGACTTTTTTATTACGATGAGAAAACTAAAGTTTGTCTGCTGTGTCTGGTAAATTTTCTTCTACCAATTCTTTCAGTTTCTGTCCTGCTCGAAATGTAACAACCCGACGTGCGGCAATAGGAATATCTTCACCAGTTTTAGGGTTACGACCTGGACGTTCACCTTTATCTTTTAATTCAAAGCCACCAAAACCAGAGATTTTAACTGCCTCTCCACTTTCTAACGTTGCTTTAATTTCTTCAAAAAACGACTCAACAAACTCTTTTGCTTCTCGTTTGCTTAAACCAATTTTTTCGGATAAATGGTTCGCTATTTCAGCTTTAGTCAGTGCCATAAATTAATCTCTCAACGATGCATTAAACTCCAGAGAAACTGCTTCTACGATATTATTCACGCTCTCAGCAATCTCTTGTTCTTCCAGGGTACGAGTCGTATCTTGTAAGATTAAACCTATTGCTAAGCTCTTCTTACCTTCCTCAACACCTTGTCCTTGGTATACGTCAAATAAGTTTATGCCAACTAATTCAGTTCCGCCAATTTTTTCTATAAATTTTAAGACGTTACCTGCATTTAATTGTTCATCAACAACAAATGCCAGATCTCGGTGGTTAGCCGGGAACTTAGAGATATCGCCAGCCTGCGGTAATTTACGGGTGGTGATTTGATCTAATTCGATTTCAAATACAATCGCCGTACCGTTTAATGCAAAAGGTTTAGTCAGGCTTGGGTGCAATGTACCGATATAACCGATATTTTTACCATCACGGTAAATACCTGCAGACTGTCCAGGATGTAATGCACTATGTGTCTCAGCTTTAAATTCAAAGCTTGAGTCATCAACACAAAGATCTAATAGCGCTTCTAAATCTGCTTTTAGGTCAAAGAAATCAACATTTCGTGTTTCGATATTCCAATGTTCATCATTTAAATTACCAATGATAACACCCGATAACATCTCTTGTTGTGCAATACCATTCTCAGCATTTTCATCTTTAACAAAACGTAAACCCGTTTCGAATAAACGTACACGGTTTTGTTGACGTTTTTGGTTTTTAGAAACACTTTCTAATAAACCAGTCCATAAACTAACACGCATTGCTGACATATCTTTAGAGATAGGATGTGGCAGAATTAATGCGTCAGCTTGTGGATGTAATTTAAGCTGTTTATCTGGATCAACAAAGCTATAAGTAATCGCTTCCTGGTATTCACGATTCACTAATACGTCACGAATTCTAGACAGATTTAATGTTGCTTCATTATGAGCTGGCATAGTTAATGCGGCTTCTGGCGCAATATTGGGGATATTGTTGTAACCATAAACACGTGCCACTTCTTCGATTAGATCTTCTTCAATCTCCATATCAAAACGGTACGTCGGAGCAATAGCTGTCCACGCATCAGCAGTAGCAGTCACTTCACAGCCGAGCTGGGTAAGGATTTCTTCAACACGGTCAGAATCAATTGAAATACCGATTAAACGATCTAATTTACTACGGCGTAGCGTAATCGTTGCTTGAGCAGGTATATTTTCTTCACTTACCGCTTCAGTAATAGGACCAACACTGCCACCACAGATTTCAACAAGCAGTTGTGTTGCTCGTTCCATCGCTTTTGCTTGTAATACTGGATCTACACCACGTTCATAACGGTGAGATGCATCTGTATGCAGACCGTAAGCACGCGCACGACCAGCAATTGCAAGCGGAGCAAAGAACGCACTTTCCAGGAAAATGTCAGTTGTACCTGTTGCTACACCCGAATCTTGACCACCAAAAATACCAGCCATTGCTAGCGCTTTTTGTTGATCGGCAATCACTAATGTATCTTCGTTTAATTTAACTTCTTTACCATCTAATAAAGTTAATTTTTCATCTTGAGTTGCAAGACGAACTTCAATGCCACCTTCTAATTTATCTAAATCAAAAGCGTGCATCGGGTGACCAAACTCAAGCAGTACATACTGAGTAATATCTACAACCGCATCAACACTGCGCACACCACAACGACGTAATTTTTCAACCATCCATAATGGCGTTGTAGCATCCTGGTTGATACCACGGATAACACGGCCTAAGTAACGAGGACATGCAGTTGGTGCTTGCAGATTAATCGCAACTTGATCATCAATGCTTACCGCAACGTTTTCCCATGTTGGCTCAGTCACAGATACGCTGTTTAATACACCTACTTCACGAGCAAGGCCGGCAATACCGAAACAATCAGCACGGTTAGCCGTTAAATCAACATCAATAATTACATCATCAAGTTGTAAGTATTCACGAACACAGCTACCGATTGGCGCATCTGCAGGTAGTTCAATGATACCTTCTGCGCTTTCTGCCATGCCAAGCTCTGATTCACTACACAACATACCAAATG
>NZ_CEZLMY010000162.1:0-5927 GCF_983033635.1 Psychromonas sp.
CGCATGCAGGGTGGTGTGGGGGCTGGAGGCTAGATACCTCCGGCTACCCGATTAGCCGATGGGTTGGCTATTCACCAAATGTGAAATAACAAGACTCACTGAAAAAGTATTCCAGAAAGATGGAAGTTATCCATGAACATAGTAATAACCAACTAGTGCTACTGATGCCATTGTTGTTGCCATCGAAACCTGCTTAGCACTTACTTTGAACCAAAATAAACAAGCAATAGTTGACGAAACAACAGTTAACATCCAACACACAACAATAAGCAACCAAAATAGTAAGTCTATAATATCACCAACACCATATGCCTCACCAAGAGATACGGGCAAGTGAGGATAGATTGTCGAGCGAAAAGCTAAACCACTAAAGGCGAAAAGATTTGTAAGAACGGCAGCAAATCTATATATATTGTTTAAAATACTTTCCATAATCTATTATTGGCTAACACTTATTAGACGGAACAATTCCGTGTTTCTAAAGAAAGCTCCATCACATATTTATAATAAAAATAAACATTACATTTTTCTTCTCTGTTTATCAATTACTTATATTTAACAATAGGACTTACCTATTGTGGAAAAGCGGAAAAGTTCCCTATTTACAGCGGAAATACGGAATAAGCGGTATACAGACAGTGTTGTTTTTGCAATAACTAAATGGTTTACGTTAAGATAATAAACTCATCATCTTTAATGGCTGCTTTCTATTGAATAATTACAAGTTACTACCAGCCCTAATTTCAATACTACAAACACGAAATCTAACTGAAACTGCTAGAGATTTAAACGTGACTCAATCGGCAATGAGCAAAACGTTAAATCAAATCCGTCTGGCATTTCATGACCAGATTGTTATCCGCGAGGGTAAACAGTTTGTACTCACGGAGCGGGGGGAACAACTAAAACGGGAACTGCCAGCTCTAATATTACAGTTAGACAATCTATATCTGCCTAATTCGATGGAGGCAAGTCGTTGCCAGCGAAAATTTACCTTTGCATCAAGCGATTATGTGGCCCAAGCCATTCTGCCGTCGATTACCCGCAATTTGGAACTTGAAGCTCCTAACGCCAGCATCGAATACCTGCTGTGGCAGAAAGAACAGTTGACAGAATTGGCGGATCATCCACTTGATCTCGTGTCGACCATGAGCAAATTAATACCTGAAAATTTACACGGTAAAATGATGGCTGAAGATCAGCTTGTGGCTGTTTTTCGCTCAGCTCATTCTCAATCCGGCTGCGATATCTCAGTCAGCAGTTATTGCAATGCCCGGCATATTTTAATCAGCGGAGGAGGAGATAAAGACAGCTCCGTTGATACCGCCCTTTCCTCTATCGGCAAGCAAAGAAACATATTTGCTACTGTGCCTTTTTTCCAATCGGCCATTGAACTGCTACTGCAAACCGACACCATATTAACCATACCGCTGCATATCGCTGCGGATTTTGCTCAACGTTATGATCTACAAATCAGAGAGTTACCAATTGCGATTAAACCGCAGCATTATTATCTGCTCTGGCATGCCAAGCATCATCACAATCCCGAACATAAATGGTTTCGCGAGTTATGTTATCCCCTGCTTAAAGAACATCTTGAGGTAACGATCAAGCAAGGCATGAAATTACTTCATGCTAACAAGTAGAAATGTCAATTTCCGCTCATGCATCATGTCCGTTAAGATAAGCACTCTTTGTTAATGCTGATTATTTAAAGGAGAATAAAATGGAATTAACAGCATGGCTCTCCCTTGCTTCAATTTGTTTAATGGGCGCAATGAGCCCTGGCCCCAGCCTTATTGTTGTTTTAAAGCACACAGTTTCCGGAGGCCGAATTAACGGCGTATTAACCGGCCTTGCTCATGGAATCGGCGTTGCAATGTATGCCATATTGACCGTTATCGGCTTGGCGATAATCATTGAATCAACACCATGGCTATTTAACCTAATTAAATACGCAGGTGTTATTTTGCTAGTATGGTTAGCTTACAAAGCATTAACCAGCAAATCATCACTTGCTAAAATAATCCATCAGGGAACAAAAGTGACAATGCGGGAAAGTTTTTGGGAAGGCTTGATGATAGCTTTTCTTAATCCCAAACTGGCCGTATTTTTCTTAGCGCTATTTAGTCAGTTTGTCGAAGCGCAGGCCAGTTGGCAGCAAAATGTAATTATGGTCGGTACAGTTAGCGGGATAGATACCCTGTGGTATTGCCTTGTTGCGATCGTCTTATCGCATTCGGTCATATTGACTAAATTAAGAGATAACGCCCATATCGTCGAAAAAACCACTGGGATTGCCCTCCTGGCTGTTGCTGCTCGTATCGCATTTTAGACAGTAACTACACAGTTCGCGTTAAAATATTGTGTTTTGCTTAAGAGAGTAAAACACAATATTCCATATCATTATCTAACTAACCCAAACGGTAGCTGTCCGGAAATTTGCTATTAACTCGGCACCTTACAATGCAAAGCCTATGATTCTGCGGTTCGCTATACCTTAGTGAACTGAGGAATTACACCTCAAATCATTTAACTATTTATCCCGATACACTGAAAATCCCCTTTTATCAGCCCCGGAACTTATGTTCAATAATATATCCAATCACCTTTAGAGTTTACTTAGCGTGCTAACTAATATATATTAGTTAGCACGCTAAGTAATAAGGAGATCCATATGGTTGATGATATTAAAGTATTACGAGAACTCTCGCTTGCCGAGCAACTGGGCCGTCTTGCCCGTTTATGGCGCACTGCGGCAGATAAAGAACTGGCACCGCTTGCATTAACATATTCACGCTGGACTGCGTTATGGAAGCTGAAATCCCTGAACGATAATGTCAGTCAAAAAACACTCGCCGATGCACTTGAAATTGAATTAGCGTCCCTGATGCGGACTCTTAAACAGTTAGAAGAACAAGGCCTGATTGTCCGTCACTGCAGCGACAAAGATAAGCGCGTGCGCATTGTCAGCCTTACCGCTCAGGGCAGCGCAGTTATCAGCAAAATTGAAGCCCATATTATGCAGGTTCGCCGCGACTTATTAGCCGGCATTGATGAGGCAGAACTTGCACAATTTAAAAATATTATCGAAAAAATAGCACGCAACGCATTACACAGATTAAGTGATACAGAAGCACAGTAAGAGAGAAATCAATATGACACCAGAACAAAAATTCAACCGCTGGATAAAGCTTTCAATGACCATCTTTGTGATGATTTTTGCTTATTTTATCTTAGCCGATTTAAAAATGCCGCTTACTCAACAGGCGATGGCAGCCAGATCTGTCACTAAAGTTGCACCTCAACTCAATGGGCACATTACCGCGATTAAGGTTAAAAACAACCAGCGGGTTTCTAAAGGCGATCTACTATTTTACATTGATCCTGCGCCCTATCAGCTCGCGGTAGAAAAAGCGCAGCTGAACCTGGAACAGACCCGTAAAAGTAACCGACAGCTGGATGCATCATTAGCAGCAGCTGAGGCCGAGGTGAAAGCAAGCAGTATTCTCACCGAACAGAAACTGCGCTATGCAGATCGTGTTGATTTTCTGAACAGCCGTCATCAGGTATCACAACAGCAAAAAGATGACGCACAAAGTGCGGCAACGGCGTCTCAGGCAAACTTACTTGCAGCTAAAGCAAGGTTAAAAGAACTGCAGGTACGCAGAGGTGAACTTAATGAACAAAATGTTAATCTTCGCATTGCGCAAAACCAGCTTGAGCAGCAGGAATTAAACTTATCCTATACCCAGGTTAAAGCGGAGCAGGACGGTATTGTCACTAACCTGCAGCTTAAAGCCGGTGCCTATGCGACCGCAGGCAAACCGCTGCTGGCTCTGGTTTCCACAGAAATAGATATCATTGCTGATTTCCGGGAGAAGAGCTCACGCAACGCTTCAGCCGGCAACCGTGCATTAGTTGCCTTTGATGGTGATCCGGGTCACCTCTACCCCGCTTATATTGCGGGTATGGATGCAGGGATCAGCGCAGGTCAGTTTGACGCCAACGGCAGCCTGGCAACACCGACGAAATCGAACCGATGGGTACGGGATGCGCAGCGCATGCGTTTGCACCTGACACTGGATGCTGACTATCCGAATGCCTTACCTTCAGGCGCGCGGGCAACGGTGCAGCTGCTGCCTGACAATCCTATTTTTTCCCTGCTTGCAAGCATGCAGATTAGTCTGCTGAGCTATTTACATTACATCTATTAAGGAGCTGATATGAAATTATGGCATCACTCCTTATCTGAAAATGATATTCGCCAGTGCCTGCGCATCACGACGGGCGCGACACTGGGCTTTATTCTCTGTAAAATTTTCAACTGGAACTACGGCGTATTTTTTACCGTGACGCCGATACTGCTGCTGGGAATGATACCGAAAATGAGTGCCCACGCCGCACGGCAATGTATCGCCGCGGCTGTTATCTGCGGTTTGGAAGTCGGTATTTTAGGCGGTTTTTTCGGCAGCCATCCGGTACCGATGCTGATCATTACTTTTTTCCTGTTTCTTTATAAATTCGCCTGCATGTCAAAAGGCAGTTTATTTTTATTCGGTGCACAAAGCGTACTTAGCTTGAGTATTATGCTGAATTTTGCCAGCTATCCGGAAACGGATCTCAATGAACTTATTTTTAATAATATCGGTGCAAGTATACTAAGCGTGAGCATCGCATTCTTAATGACAGCACTGTTCCCGGATGCCGAGGCAAGAGCGAAACATCCGGCTCAAACTAAGCAGCCAAACAGAATGCGCCATGAATCACTAATGGGTGCATCCGTTGCTGTATTATCGTTTCTGCTGTTTCAGATCTTTGACTTAAGCGATTCAATGTCTGCACAGGCAACAACCCTGCTGCTTTTATTTCCTATGCATTGGAACGGCGCATTAGGCTACGCAAGAAAACGAGCAATGGGCACATTATTAGGTGTCGTTATCGGTTTAGCCAGTCAGCTGTTTTTATACAACTGGTCGGGAGAGTTAGTCTTAGTGATCCCGCTGCTGTGGATAGGTTTGATGCTGCTTAGCTATGCCCACGTTAAAGAAGGCGGCGGTTCCGGGGTCGGATTTGCGGCGCTCACCACCTTAGGAATACTATTCGGGCAGTATCTTGCGCCTGATAATGATCTGGTATTCAGTGCCCTGTATCGAATCAGCAGTATCCTGTTTGCCATTGTCGCGACTCTACTGGCTTGTTATCTGGTCCACCGCTTACTCAATAGTTTCGCGGCAACCCGCTTCGGTCAATGACAAACTGTTCTTGTCGCCTGCCCCTTACCTCAACTTATGCATTACACTTGATTAATTGCTTTATATATCCACTAAAACATTCAGCACATCCAGGAGAAATATATGCACAAACTCAGCCTAACTTATTTTGATATCGCAGGTGGTCGCGCCGAGCCGGCCAGACTTGCCATGCAGATCGGCAATATCTCATTCAAAGATATTCGCTTTCCTTTTGCTCAATTTGCACAGGTAAGAAAAAACACCCCGTTAAGTCAGGTACCGGTACTGACAATTGACGGCAGACAAGTAACCCAGTGCAACAGTATAAACCGTTTCGTTGGCAAATTAGCCGGGCTATACCCGGAAGATAATGTGCAGGCACTACTGTGCGATGAAATCATGGACGCTCTGGAAGATGTCACCAACCTGCTGCGGCCCACTTTTAATTTACAAGGCGAAGCGATGCAAAGCGCCCGAAAGGCTTTATCTGAAGGGCCAATAACACAATACCTGACATGGCTGCAAACTCAACTGCAGCAAAACGGTGGCACTTATTTTGCCGATAACCGTCTTAGCATTGCTGATTTAAAGGTTTTCGTGTGGATTCGCACGCTCAATTCAGGATTTTTGGATCATATCCCCACCACCTTGGTTGAAAGCGTAGCTCCAAAGCTTAATGAACATATGCAGCGA
>NZ_CEZLMY010000162.1:5937-8084 GCF_983033635.1 Psychromonas sp.
ACCAGCCATTCGCTTCAGCTTTTATCTTTCCTCTTATAGAGAAGCTCTAGAGTCAAGTCTTACGTTTTGCCTAAAAGAGCAAACGCAAGACCTGATCCCATAGATTCGAGCAGATTCTCCTTAGTTTTATAAAAGTGTTGCTCTGATTTTGCTTAACATTTTATTAAACAGAAAATTCCATATTCCCACAAACACATCCATCAATAATTTATATCTCAATTTGCAACAAAACATAAAATCCAATATTTACAAACTGATATAATCAGTAAATAATTCAACGAGTTATTTTATCAAACTAGAAAGTCAAAAATCAGGAGTATCATGTGAAGATAAAAAACATTTTTACCAAAGGCTTAAGCGCAATTGCCGGATCAGCGCTTCTACTTGGGATGACAGCTTGTTCCAGTGATACCGAGCTGGCTAATGATAACTGCGCACAAGTGGCCGGCACCTGGATAACAGAGGAAGTTGTCGATGACACGCAATGCGGCGGCCAGGGAAGAACGGAAAACCATCTTTACACTGTCAGTCAGAATAACTGTCAGGTATCGATAGCTGAAAATGGCGCTGTCGGAGAGATAATAGGCTCAAAAATTCACTGGCCCGCTTACTCTTTTCAAATTAATGGCGGCACCGCTGATATTTCTCAAGCAACAAGTAGGCATCAAGGCAACAAATTCGAGAATATGGAGCAGTGGACTTGGAGTAACGAAGATATGGAATGCTCAGGAACAACCGCAACGACGGGATATATCGCCTCAAAAATCATCACAACAACGGAGAATCTGGAAAAAACGCTCGACGGCAAATGGACAGGAAAATGGGCTAACAATAAAATAGAATCTGTGAAAATCATAGAAATCAATAAACAAAATGTGCTGTTCACCTATTACTGGGCGGCCGATCCTTCTATTGATAAAGCCGCGGGCTCAGCACTTATCAGAGGAGATCGTCAAGCCGGAGAAACGCTTGCATTTACATGGGAAATCGCAGACGGCGGCAAGCTTTCTTTTTCCCTGAACGATGATCACGACATACTCAATGTAACGTATGAGAATGGAACTATTTACGGAACGACCGCAATGGTTAAAGATAACAGTATTGCTAAAAAATACAGTTCAATGCTCTCCCCTAAAGATGGCGCTTTTGAACATATCTTTTCTGTGCAGGCTGCCAATGCTAAAGAGGTCTATCTTGCAGGTGAGATGACCAGCTGGCAAAGCAATGTCCTGAAGATGAAAAAAGGAGCTGACGGCGTTTGGTTTCTCCCCCTGTATCTGGAGCAAGGGGCTTGGCAATACAAGTTCGTTATTGATGGAGAGTGGACTTATGACAAAGCCAACCCAGCCACCACTGACGATGGATTTGAAGGCTATAACTCAATTATTGTGTTAGGTGAAGAGAATAGCGACGCTAAGCTTACTGTCGACATCCCTCACGGCAGTGTAGAAAAAATCAATATACAAAGCAAAGCGTTAGGGACAAACAGTGCGTTTATGATTTATCTTCCACCCGGATACTCGCAAAACGCTGTAAAAAGCTACCCGGTTTTATTTTTGCTGCACGGTTACGGAAATAATGAAGGACAGTGGACCCGAGACGGTAAAATCCAAAATTTTATGGACAACTATCTCCATAAAGGCTGGATTCAGCCTTTCATCGTCGTTATGCCTTTCGGTGATACAAGCATGTATGTTGGAGAGTATGAAACACATATCATGAAAGAAGTGATGGGTTATGTGGACACGAATTACCGGGTGAAAACAGGTAAAGCTTCCACGGCTATTTCCGGAATGTCGATGGGAGGATTTGGCGCTTTTTATTTAGCCCACCGTCATCAAGATGTATTCGGACTAGCGGCTCCTCTTAGCGGCTTTTTCAATATGAGTTTATATCCCGAGCTAGGCGCAGATGGAAAAATTACCATGGATTCTGAACTGCATTTCTACTGTGGTAAAGATGACACCATCAGTTTTGCTTCTAACGAAAAGTTAGTAAAAAAATTAAAAGAAAACGGTGTTAACTTCACTTATCAAACGGCAGCCGGCGGACACACTTGGCGCTATTGGAACGGCATCAGTAAGGACTTCCTAAAAGTTGTCTCTGATTACTTCAATAAGTCCTGAGTACTGGAGGAGTTTCTGCAT
>NZ_CEZLMY010000163.1:0-8040 GCF_983033635.1 Psychromonas sp.
CTGCCCAGCTTTTGCTACCACAAACACAAAATAAAAAAGCCCTGCTCAATAATTCCAGCAGGGCTTTTGTTGCCTTATTCATCGTCTAACTTTTTTATCTACGAGCCCCTAGCAGGGTCTTGATACCTATCATAGCTTTGGTAATCGCTAGCAGAAGGTGATAACGTTGACGCACACCCACTGAACATTGCAACAACTAGAACTACGAATACTACAGAAAATAGTTTCTTTATATAATTCATCATTAGTTACTCCTTACTCGTATCTTTATTTGTCCGGATGCTACTCAGTTGTCCAAAATAGTCTCCTTCATTACATCTCCATCAATACCTGAGCTGTGTTTAATAAAATCAATCACCCACATAAATATAAGACCGGAGATTGATGAATTATATTTCACTTGCTTAGCTAAATAGAAAAAAATGGCTGCCCAGCTTTCTTGCTGCTTTTTATTCCAAAGTACTAATTAGGTAATGTATTGAAGTTTATTGAAAGCAAAGGTAAAAGTGGGGACTCCCAATAGTTTTGAAATCGTAACGTAATGATTTTAAACAACTCAACATGTGGATGTCCTACCTTTTTGTATATAATCAATAAACGGATCAACTATCACTAACCGTTGGCTACCGATTTTAAGCAAAAAATAAAACAAACAGCTCTTATCAATATAGATAAGGGCTGTTTGTTTATGTCTATAGCACTAATTACTTCATCGACACTGAAGTGGAAAGTTGCCTTAGAAAGATAAACACCGTAACATTCCGTGATTATCGATTTAGTTCAGCAAGAGAATTTAAACACATGAACAAAGAAGCAGACATCATCACAAACCTAGAAGAGTTAGAAACCTTTTTAATTTCAGTTGAAAACGGTGGTTTAGGTTTAACAAATGTAGCTGGTGTGGCAATGGCAACAAGCAATAAAGATGGTCGTCGCTTTGTCGCAGTATTAGATGATAAGCACCAATTATTATTATCACGCTGGGTTACGGAAGAAGTGTTCCAAACAGGCCAAGATTTAGTGCGTAATGGCACGAGCAGTACGACTCATTAAGATTGATATTCAGAATATTGAATTTGAAGAAAAGGGTTAAGATATTGTCTTAACCCTTTTTTATTTAGAAAACCCTCAAGGTCAGGTCTTTAACTTTGAATTATTTGGTTAATGCGAGAGTCGTACGACTTAACTTATCGTAAACATAACTGGTGGTATGGTTTTGATGAAGAGGGGAGTATTTTCGATTGTAAAATGCAACTTGAATTGAATCATTTCAACAGATAAGTAGCCCAAAATTCTAAGGTATTTTGTGCCTCGAAGCGCCTTAGAAGGCTAACTCGCAAACGCCCCCAATATAATATTCCTCCATTTTTACCGTTAAATATGTTCACCTATAATAAATATTTGAAAACGCTGCAATCCCTACCACCATTGGGTGCATCAAACATCGGCTAAAAAAGCTATCTCGGTAATGTCACGGTTCAGTCTAAGGCACTTTCGCCCCAAACCGACGTAGAAATAGATTTTGGAAGAAACTATATTAACGTTGCTGTCAGCGGAGCAGGCGCGATAGTGGATGTGTGTCCGCTGGAAGGCCTTGTTAGATCTTTTTGTAGTTTGTTCAATCACGGAAGTGTACTAGTTTACTTGGTCTTATTGATATATGGCGTCCACCATACCTCATGGCCACCCACCAGCCCAGGATGGACGACTTCGCCAATTTTTGGAGTGAGATAATCAATACTAGCTTGATTTGCTGCAATCAAAAAACGCTCCACTGGTTCGTACCAAGGAAACAGCCCTAGATCAAACGTGCCCCATCCGCTAGGCACCATCAGTTTACCCCTTACCGCCTGATGTGCTCTTACTGCCTGTTCGGGGGTGTAATGGACCTCCATCTGGCCTCTCAAATTACTGTAGGCTCCAATCTCAAAGAAGGACACATCGAAAGGCCCCAATCGTTCACCTATCTCGTAGAGTCCCTTAAACCAACCAGAGTCTCCGCTAAGATATAGGTTCAGTTTCTTTCCTCTAATACCATAGGAGCCCCAAAGCATCATGTTTTTATCAAAAACACCACGCTCGGAAGTGTGCTTGGCCGGTGCTGCGGTAATCGTTAAACCATCAATGGATTTTGTCTGCCACCAGTCAAGTTCGAATATCTTTTTGTGAGGTACACCCCACTCTTCCAGCAATTCCCCAACTGCCAGAGGTACGATGAAGTGTCTAGTCTTAGGAATTAGCGCCTTAATTGAATCCTCGTCCAGATGGTCGGAATGATTATGAGTAATCAATACCACATCGACCTCTGGTAGGAGGTCTGTTGAAACAAGCGTTTTTGAATATCGCTTTGGACTCAACCATCCAAAGGAACCTGCTCGTTGTGAGAACATGGGGTCGGTCAGGATTACTTTGTCATCAATCTTAATAAGGAACGTTGTGTGCCCCAGCCAGGTGAATTGTAAGTCTCGCGGTCCATTCCACTGGGAAATATCAAATGGCTCAGCAGGTAGTTGGGAATCAGGTATAAATCCTTCAGATTTATTGAAGAAGTAGTTCCAGAACATCGTCAGACTTGGCCACCATTCTACATCTGGAACCCGTTCCGGATTTTGGAATGTTTCACCATTCCATTGTGGGCTTTTTTCTATACGTTGCTGTCGATTTAAATCAGATGCACTTGTAGTGCTACATCCAAATATGGAAATCTGTATAACAAAAAATCCAATAAGGAGGATGTCGTTAATTACTTGTCTCTTTTTTGACTGCACATTCTCTCTCGGTATACAGAGCTAACAGAGTATTAGTCGTCATTCTTACTAATACACATTTAAAATCTGCTTGCTTGATAAAACTTAGACCATATCAATCATTAAAAACAGTTGGTTGGCACACAAAACTTATTAAATAGTGATTTTTTTGGGGTGGGAAAGTTGTACATGTGCATTTATATAGGTCTCTATAAATACAAATTGTATATATTTTATATTTCAATTTCAGTTGGTTAGCGCATTTAGACTATGAAATTATTGAATAGCTGTCTCTATAATTACGTAAAATTTTTTATAAATTACTTCATATCTATTATACCTGTGCGTAGACGCAGTGTTTAATAATCAAGGACAGCCAGTGCGCCGAGAACAGTTTGACCATTCTCAAAAATTCCCACGTTCGCTAATTTCCGAATCGAGCCAGATAAATTAAATTACGGCACGACATTAGAGTAAATAATATATCTCGCTTTGTGCCCCTTTATAGCGAGTTAGCTTTCATGTAATCCCCTCCATATTTATCGTTAAATATGTTCCTCTATGATAAATATTTAAAAACGCTGTAAGGCTCGGTGTGATTGGGCTTTCCAGACATTAACGGAAAAAACTGTCTCGGTAATATCACGGTTTTGAAGTTAATATTTAATGTGAATTTCTATCTGAAGTGTAGAGTAATGAGGACAAATCTTGCGTTTTGCGTAAAAGGGCAAAACGCAAGACCTGCCCCTGATGGATCTGACTCTGCATGACATAAAATTACCGGTTTATCCGGTGTATTTTATTGTTATAATTAAGTCTTCTGTCCTCGGAATTCCCGACCTCATTTCCCACATAGTGACATCGAACGAAATTCAAGGGTAAACATTTTTTACAAGTGTTATCGGTGATGCCACCGGGCTCTGGTGTTCTGGTGTTCTGGAACTAATTGTCATCAAGTACTGATGGATACAAAGCAATGATAAGGGCTTTTAGAGCTTTGGCTTCACCGGTCCTTTTGTGGGCACTGATATTTTTGATTCGGCAATAAAGCAGGTAAATGTCTTTCTTATTTCCTCTACAGCCTTTCAGTGCCATATACCCACGTCTATTTTCGAAACTTTTCAACTGTAGAACCTGATCGTATACATCAAACCCTGGGTCTCTCCAAGAATACCGCGCTTTCAAATTGGAAACCTTTGTAAAAAGTTGAGCCAGTTGTTTAGTATATTGCGTCTGATTCGGGCAAAGCTTAATAAATCCCTGAAAGTCCCTAAATCCTAAATCTGCCCATATTTCTTCCCATACATTTACCAACATGGTCCTATCTTTTAGTAAATGACTCTCCTTTAAACTCTTATTCCTGTCAATTTTATCACGTATAGTATGAAGATTTTTTACTCTGAACTCCATATGTGAATCAATCTGCTTTAAAATAACAACGCCGTGCCTTTGTAAACTCTTGACGTTACCGATTTTTTTTATCAAGCGTGCAAGTCCTCCGCTTTTTGGCACGAAAATGTAATCATTTTCAATGAATTGGCCTCGATAATGCGAAGTAATCCCCTTCGGGAACATGCAGTGTCGAAATTCCTGATTGGACAAATATTCTTCATCATCTCTTGTCGGTCTTCTCATTGGTTTGAAACCAGCATCAAAATCAACATAAAGACCTCCGAAACCGTTAAGAATCAGCAATCGTAAGTAGTCAGATATGGCAATTTTAGCAGCTATGGAGCCAACTGCTGCTAAATCAATAATCCATTTACCCCACTCTTCTAACTTTTCCATGAGTCCTGAAGAGTCAGTAACCATGACGACCGGAATGTCAATATTTGGCCCTTTGGATTCAGCATTGATCTCAAAGTTCGGACTTAAAGAAGAGTTTGGTGTTAAAGTGCAGTGTTTGTTAACAGATTTGCATGGTTTAAATTCTTTCCTGAATCTTGGGGGAACATCGTCTATAGCTTTTCCTCCTAACTTTAACCACCAAATACATCCGGTATAATGCATATCCGGATGACCCAAAACAGATATGCTATTTAGTCGTTTTATCATTTTTTTAACCGACTTGAGTCTACTGTAAGGTAACTCAGGACCTATCCAAACCCAATGAGCGTAGATCAGCATTTTTATCCTCCTGACACATAACAACTTTATAGATGGCACTATGCACGAGAACACGTGCAACCTATCTTATTTAATTTAATCAGCGAAATATTGATATTTCCTCTTAAATCAGTATGTTCCATGACAAATAAATAAAATAGATTTTTGAGATAGGCAACATAGAACCACCTATCTACATTCTTATTTAGCCAGTAACTATTAATGATAATAGACCGCTATTAAAATATGGTTATTACGCGCTATTACACGTTCGCGGATAAGATGAAGGGAACAAACAAAAGGGGCAGGATATTCAGAATGGTATACGCTATTAAATCAAAATGTGGTGACGACTCACCACTAAGCTACATCGGCAGACATACACTGGTCACATGGGAGGTAAACTCTTTCGCTCACCTTTAAATCGCGGCTTTCCCATTCGTAAATAAATCCCACCAAGAAAACTTCATTGCCAGTATCTGATCTAACTCTCTAGTATTCTTCGTTCGATTAAAATCATTAGCATTTTCATTTTTAGGCTCGGCATGGCAGGCTAGCTCACTGGCTTCAAGCATATGAGTAATACCTTTAGAAAAGCCAGCACCACCATATACAACATAGGCATCCATTTGCATTGCCTTCGCATCTTGTAATGTATAAGGTACTTTTTCATCAACAGTACCAGACACTGACTGATACTTACATTCTAACGGTACAGCAATATTTAGTGCTTCATTAACGACAAGGAGATCAACACGACGGTTCTTACCGATAATACTCTTACCCATATAAATTTCTTGGTAGACCTGAATTCCGCGATCACCAAAGTTATTTTTAATATATTGACCGACCCAAGTTGAATATTGATTGCCGTTCATTTTTTCTCACTTAATATGCTGATTAAAAATCAATTATGGCACTAAGCAAACCCCAATCCTGTTAAATACGTCTATAAAATGAGATTTATTTGACCCAAAATATAAAAATACTTGTCCTCGAGTGTTACCTGAAACATTCTTGCCATCATTGTTTTCAAAAGCAATGCGCCCACTAGGTAAACATATAGCAGCTGACTCTTTTAATGCAGTTTGAAACCACTGTGTTTCAGTCGCATTATTAACTAACACAATAGCTTCAGTGATATTTTGTTCTTTCCAATAATTAATAAAAGCAGCGATAGCCCTATTTACTAAACCCCGGCCATAAGGAGGATTCATAAAAACAGAGCCCTTATCTTCAAACCAAAACTGTTCAAAAGCATCTTCCTCTACCGTAATATACCGAGTGGCTTGTACATAGTTATTGCCAACCTCAGAAGAAAACGGATCTAAATCAATTTCACCAAGTACCTCTCTTACCATTTCTGTATATTTTTTAGGGGTAAACCATGCATCCGAATCTCTTTCTGGAGCACTTACACCAGGCTTAGAACCAATATATGCAAGATTGTTAACATTTGCTTTCATTTAAAACTCCCCAAAAATAACAACAAAACACAGTACACAACAAAAACAACTGTATAGAAAAACAGTCAAAAAGCAATATTAAGCAACGCATCATTATAAATATGTGACACTAAGCCACCTCTCTGATAAACAAAACCGCATCTACCCATGCAGTGCCGGCTTTCACTAACACATCAACACGTTTACGATTTATCTTTTGCTCTGCATCGGCCGATAATACCCGGGCTACATGGGAAGCGTTACCGTCACTAAAATAGAAAACAACCAGGGCTTTGGCCATTTCACGATCACGTGTTTTAAGTTTGGCGATAATCGAATCAATCAACATCGCCTCCTCTTCACTGATCAACAAATCGGGTTTCTTCACTTCTGAAAGTACATCCTGAAACATCGGGCTGGTAAACCCAACAGGCGAACAACTGCCCTGCTTTGCCCATTTAGCCCACTGAGATAATAACCATCCCGTATTATTTGAAACTAACTGTCCCATGCTTCCCTTTCCCCACAAATAAAATTACAACTGCAAACGTTCAGCTCTTCTAAATGGATCCGTTTAACGCTTTGACTTTCTCATCATAAAAATCAGCTGAACATGCGTTTTCACCATTGCCAGATACTCTTTAGGCACAGATTTAAGCGCTTCTTGTCGCTCTGCTAACGTTGGCAACTTAGCGATATACGCCGCATGTTCGCGTGGTCTAGTTGTGTACATTCACCCACCCCGCATTTTGTTTTTCAGCAGACAAATCAAGCCCCTGTTCAACAAGCCATGCGTGGTACTTAATCAGAGCCCTGCGCATTAAGTTTTCCGCATGAGTGTGAATGTAGGTCTTATCCGTCTTGTTCAGCACATGGTTTAAAAGTGGCAGGGTCATTAAAAAGCCCTGCATCGCAACAGTGCAGATCGGTTAAGGAGCTTTTAAGAAAACTTGAACGCTCCTGCAGTTCTTAAGACTGGGGATTTTTTTGTTTAATCAATAAATGTATTTGCTCTATTGTTGCAAATATACACTGAGATAGCTCATTAAAAGCTTATGTGTAACTGAAAGATTTAATACTGGTGCTAGACTTATTTTAAACGCATTAATAATGGTAGAGCCAATCGGGAGGAAGACAATGAGCTATAAACATATATTAGTCGCTGTTGATTTATCTAAATCCAGTGAAGTAGTGATCAATAAAGCAATCTCGTTAGCTAGAGGCGCTAATTCTAAACTTTCATTTATTTTTGTTGATGTTAATTATGTTAGTAGCATAGGGGGAATCAGTCCAAAAGTTGAGATGGACGTGCCGCTCGATGAACAACAAGCCATATTGCAAAAAGAGTTGCAAGCATTAGCCGAACAGGCGGATTATCCGGTTGCAAATACTTTGGTTGTAATAGGTGATTTAAATGAGAAATTAAAAACAACAGTTCAAGAAATGGACGTTGATCTATTAGTTTGCGGGCATCATCATGATTTTTGGACTCGGCTATTATCTTCGGCGCGTAAATTAGTCAATACAGCTGTTACAGACTTATTAATTATTTATCTTGAGAAATGATATCTGAATAGTTGACGGGCTGTGTTAGTTAACTCTTGCGAATGGGTTAAATGATGTGTGCTTTATATATACCCATGTTACTTCAATATGCAAAATCAGCAAGCCAAATTGTACTTAGATACTAGGCATAAAATTGAAGTATAGTTGTTCTACATTGAGATTTTATAACGACGCAG
>NZ_CEZLMY010000164.1:0-7758 GCF_983033635.1 Psychromonas sp.
ATATTTACACTTTTTTCAAGTGAACATAGAAAAGAGGAACGCTATCTTTACAAGAGCAGATTGTCACTTTCTACTGAAGAGGCTAGATATACAGGAGAAGTCGTTGACTTTTCATACTCAGGTCTAAAAATTAAGCTTGATCAAATTGCCGCTTTACCGCCATCAAGCAGGGTCACAATTAATTTATTGGCCTTACAAAAGGTTTCTGCAAAATTTGCTTTGTCTCACCTGCAATATAAAGTTGTCTACAGTGGTCGTAACAATACTGTGCATCTGCAGGTTTGTGATAGCCAGACACTTAAAATTTGTAATCAATTTTTCTTTTTGTTAGTGCAAAAAAACCCCAGACACTTTACATGTGTGCCACTAAAAACAGTTAAACAGCCCTCTTCTAATCGCTTGTTAGAAATTTCAGAAGAAGCATTTATTAATTGTGTTTTTTTTATTGGTAAAGAGTCCGCTCGACCTAAAATCAGTTTCGCTGCAATTGATAAAGACGATCATCCGTTGCAAAAGCTGTTTTCTATGTATAGTGATAACAGTTCCGAGTTGAATTATTACCCGCTTGCAAATAATCATTTGTACGAGCGTTTGATCACTCAGCCATTTAAAAATAGCGAAACAGGTGAATTATTTAAGGAAGCGCTAATCTATATTAAAGCTTCTAAAGATAAAGATAATAGATGGTTAATAAACAGTTTTCTTGATAGTGACTTTAAATCTGAACAACATAAAATTGAATTTATTACCCAGACGGATAAAGAAGCTACATTTTATGCTGTACATTACCGACTCACAGCACTTGAGCCAGTTAATTTAATAGATATAAAATATGAAATTCGTGCAATATCACGCTATGCAATTCACTTAACAAAAAAGCTTGAAGAAGAGCTACGGGCAATCAATGCGATGATTGAACTGACAGATCGGACACACGATATTCTACAAACAATAAAATATAGAGAACTCATAACTGAGAAAAGTTGATAGGAATATAAAAAATCAGCCTGAACCGATCTCCTGAAACTGACAGAGCACTGCAACTCTAAGCGGGAATTTAATTGCTCAATTTTCAATAGGATCAAAAAAGCCAATCCCGCAATTTACAGTGGGATTGGCTTAATAAAACCAGCAATCTATTTAAAAAACAAATTTATCAGGTTAAATGGCGTACACATTTTAATAACATTAATGAGCGTGCATTGAGTTGAATGGTACCCTTAACGTTTTTATGCATATCGGTTAATTCACCTGTATCACAAGCTGTATTAACTTTCATCTTCCAAACCAGTCCCACATCCAACTTGGGTGATTTGCAACCAATTTGATAACTGGATGCATTTAAGATTAAAAACCAATGCTCGCCACACTCGACAGATTCACGTAATTCAAGCGCAATGGCTTGCGAATTAGACGCATGCCAATCATCATCTTCCATTACATAACCATCTGGATGGTACCATTTAACAAGATCTGAACTCTCACATTGGTCAATACAATCATCACTTAAAGCTAAATTAGCAAACAGTCGAGATTCTTGACGTAACTTGATTATCTCACTGGTAAAGTTAAATAATTTTTGGTTTTCATCATTCAGATCCCAGTTTAACCAACTTATTTTATTGTCTTGGCAATAGGCGTTGTTATTACCTGACTGACTATTACCCATTTCATCTCCCGCTAAAAAATGCGGTGTGCCTTGCGATAATAATAAGCTGGTAATAAGATTACGCTTCTGCTGCTGACGAACTCTATTAATGCGTTTACTATCTGTATTTCCTTCATGCCCATAATTTGCAGATAAATTATGACCGTGACCATCTCTATTTTTTTCACCATTCTTACTATTATGGCGAGACTTATAAGAGACCAGATCGTCTAAAGTAAAGCCATCGTGATAGCTGATATAATTAACACTGGTCGAGTTAGAACGGTAACGCTTAGCAAACATATCACGCGATCCTAACAAGCGTGTTGCAAGCTCGGCAACATGCCCCGTATCTCCACGCCAAAAAGAGCGCATCGTGTCACGGTAGCGATCGTTACATTCTAACCAATCACTCGGGAAACCACCTAAACGGTAGCCGCCAGGGCCGATATCCCAAGGTTCAGCAATTAATTTAACGCGGCTTAATATAGGATCTTGAAATATAGCTTTAAAGAAAGCACTCTGTTCATTAAAAGCACCATTTTCGCGTGCTAAGGTAACAGCGAGATCAAAGCGGAATCCATCAACCTGCATCTCAGTCACCCAGTAACGTAATGAATCAAGAGCAAGCTTTAAAGACCATGGATAATCAAGATTTACCGTATTACCACAACCTGAATGATTACTATAATTTGAGTAATCAGGATTATGCCCATTCTTTTCTTTTTCAAAGGTAAAATAATTTTTATTATCAAAACCTTTTAAGCTGATAATCATGCCATCTGCACCAGACTCTCCAGTATGGTTAAACACCACATCTAAAATGACTTCAATTCCTTGTGCATGGAGTTCACGTACCATTGTTTTGAATTCAATTACAGCATCATATTGCGCATAACGACAGTCTGGAGAAAAAAAGTTAATCGGGTTATAACCCCAGTAATTGGTTAATTTTAACGGTTTAAGCCATGCCTCACTCATAAAGCTGAATATTGGCATTATTTGTAAACTGGTAATACCCAGTTTTTTATAATGTTTAATACTCTCAGGGTCAGACAATCCGAGATATTTACCACGTTTTTCCAGCGCTATCTTTTTATTAAGTTGACTAAACCCTTTGACGTGCACTTCATAAAGTATTCGGTCATGAACTGAAACTCTAGGTTTTTTTACCCCTTGCCAATCAAAATTTGGATCAACCACCACAGACTTAGCAACTTGTGAATCATCACTGTCACTTTGTGCTTGCTCAAAACTATGCTGTACGCGGTTTAATGCTTTGGCATATGGATCAATTAATAAGTTGTTGCTGTTAAACAGCAGGCCATTTTCAGGCTCGTAGTCACCATGGACTCGATAGCCGTATAACTGACCTGCTTTTACTTGCTTGATGAAAATACTCCACATATTCCCCTGTTTCACTTCCAGGGAATAAGTTGCAATCTGTTTTTCATAGCTATCAAATAAACACAATTCAACTCGGTAAGCACCTAAGCTATAGACTGAAAAGTGGCAACCATCTTTATCTAAAATCGCACCGAGTGGCAAAAACTGCCCACGCGATGCTGAAAATGGATGATTGTTTTTATCAAATTCAAGTAATTTATCGTTCAATTATTTTTCCTTTTTCTGTAAATATACCGTTGATAATGGCGGTAAATTTATTGTTAATGAGTATGGTTTGTCCTGCCAAGGTTGCTCTTCTGCAACAAAAACACCTAAAGTATCACCCACACTAAAGTTACTGCCCCAGTAATAATGACTATCGGTATTTAAAATAACTTCATATTCACCAAGCTCGGTTACCGGTACACGATAACCTTCTCGTGGTACAGGCGTGAAATTAGAAAGACAGATAACTTGTTTGTCTTGTTTTAAATTATTACGAACAAAAGAGAAAACACTGTTTTCACCATCAGAATGGTCTAACCACTCAAAGCCTTCGTTTTTATAATCAGCTTCAAATAATGCAGTGTTAGATTTGTATAAATGGTTAAGATCCGCAATAAGTTGCTTTTGCCCTTTATGCTTATCAAATTCAAGCAAGTCCCAATCTAACCCAGTATTGTGGTTCCATTCTTTAGTTTGTGCAAATTCCGCACCCATAAAGTTTAATTTTTTGCCCGGATGTGCGTACATATAGCCCATATAAGCTCGTAAATTAGCAGCGGCTTGCCATTCATCACCAGGCATTTTATCTAACATACTTTTTTTACCATGCACAACTTCATCATGTGAAATAGGTAAAACGAAATGCTCGTTATAATGGTACACCATCGCAAAGGTCATTTCATGGTGATGATACTGACGGTACATAGGATCTTCTTGCACATAGCTTAATGTGTCATGCATCCAGCCCATATTCCATTTAAAACCAAAACCTAATCCACCTTCAAATGTCGGTTTAGATACACCGGCAAAGGCGGTTGACTCTTCAGCAATAGTCATCGCATTTGGATACTGACGGTATACTTCTTCGTTAAACCATTTTAATAAACTAATCGCTTCATAGTTATGGTTGCCACCATCAACATTTGGTACCCACTCGCCCTCTTCACGGGAGTAATCCCAATACAGCATTGAAGCAACGGCATCAACACGTAAACCGTCTACATGGAATTTATCAAGCCAGATTAAAGCACTCGCAACTAGGAATTGGCGCACATTATCGCGTCCAAAATCATAAATATATGAGTTCCAATCAGGATGCCAGCCACGACGTGGATCTTCGTATTCGTATAATGGCGTACCATCAAATCTTGCTAAACCGTGCGGGTCTGATGGGAAATGCGCAGGTACCCAATCGACAATGATACCAATTCCAGCCTGGTGACATTGATCAATAAAGAATTTAAGATCATCCGCATCACCAAAACGACTGGTAGCTGCAAATAGTCCAACTGGTTGATAGCCCCAAGAACCGTCAAACGGAAACTCAGAAATAGGCATTACTTCGAGGTGGGTATAACCCATTTCAACAATGTATGGAATTAACTCATCCGCTAATTCGCGATAAGTTAACATGCGTTCTACACCATTTTCATTCTTACGCTTCCATGAGCCTAAATGTACTTCGTAGACGCTCATTGCAGCAAAACGTTTATCACCTTTTTGAGATGCCTGCCAAGCTTGGTCGTTCCACTGATAAGCATCGTGATCAACAACAATTGATGAATGAGATGGATACTGCTCAGCTTGGAAACCAACTGGATCAGCTTTATGTGGTAAACGATTGCCAAGTCCATCTTTAAGCTCAAATTTATAAGCGCAACCCACTTCCAGATCAGGAACAAAAATCACCCAATGACCACACCAGCTGCGTTGCATCGGCTGACGCTGTCCATCCCAATGATTTACTTCCGTAATCAAACTAACACTTGATGCATTTGGTGCATAAACGATAAAACGTACACCACTGATCTCTTTATCTTCACAGCTGACAGTTTTTAGTTGTGCGCCTAATGTCTTATATACATTTTGTGGTGCTTCATGCAATGTTGATAAACCATCAAAAGCAACATCATGGAATTGGTACGGATCCACAAAACGGTGATTTGCATCTTTATAAATCGCATTTAATTCATAAGCAAATTTCTCAGTTGCATCTACTAATTCAAGTTCAAATAAACCTGCATCATCAACTTTATTAAGTTGTGCCATTGCACTATCAGAGCCTAATGCATACAACTCAACTTCCAGTGCATCGGGTAACCAAACTCGTAAAATAAACCCCTTTCCCGATGGGTTGGTTAATAAACCTAAACGCTCAAAAGGATTATCTAACTTTGCTTCTTTAAGCAAGGAGATTAAAGAAACGTGCTCAGTATGCAGTGAGCGCTGTTTTTCCACTACATCAATTGGTTGTTTTTTCACTACAGCAATTGGTTTTTTTTTCGCTTGTTTGCTTACAGTTTTATTCATAGTTTTCGCATCCAATAGTTAATTCATGATATAGCTTATACCTAGTTAACCGAGAAATTTGATAATCAGAATAATAAACAGTGACTATCTTCAACACATAAAAATAGAAAAGAACGTTCTATATTTGATTTTATTAATGTGAAGATAGTGACTTCTTATGATTATCAGCGGAGAAATGGTCAGGAAGCGAGCTTTGCTTATAATATTCGGGAGTAACCCCGAATATTGTACGTTGATCTAGCCGCTTCCTTACGTCCTAATCCACATTTCTAAGAAGTTTAAGTACGCTAATTTATTTTTTTCGAGCTTCTGTTAAATCTGCAAGTAGTGTTTTTACTTGTTGATTATTAAATAACTGCTCGATATTTTGAGACAATTTACGTTGCCAGTTACGATATTCATCACTTGTACCTGGAACATTTACCGGCTGGTCCATTTCTAAAAAATCTTCCAGTTGTAAACTTAATAGTGCAGAGCTTCCTTTTGCTAAATGTTTCTGCAGGGCAAAGTTGAGTGTTTGATCCATCCCGGTATACATAGCATCACGAGAGAAGTCATGCGGTAAGCTACCTAAACCATGTAAGCTGTCTAATATTTGTTGCTTACAAACAAGACGATCTGTTAATAATTCTTCGAAAACTTCCAGGTCTGGGTATAAACCTAATTCACGACCTAAATGAAGATCTTCACAATGCCAGAAACCTTTGATGGTTGGCATATCATGTGTAGATAACGTCGCCATTGCTTGCTCTGCGTAATGGTCAGGAGCAATATAGCCACCATCTTCTGCTTGCTCAAAGAAGAATACTTTATAAGAGTAAACACCCGCATCTTTTAATAAAACATCAATACCTTCAGGTACAGTCCCCAGATCTTCGCCAATTACCAGACACTCATTACGCACACTTTCCAGTGCTAATAAATTAAGCATATCTTCAACTTGGTAATAGATGTATGCACCTTTTTCTGCACTTGCATTATCAGGCACCCACCATAAACGCAGTAACGCCATCACGTGGTCAATACGTAATGCACCACAGTGGCTCATATTAGATTGTAATAATTCAATAAATGGCTGGTATGCAGTTTCTTGTAATTGATCAGGTGCAATTGGTGGTAAGCCCCAACTTTGACCTAGAGGACCTAAGATATCAGGTGGCGCACCAACACTGATATGTTCACAGTAAAGTGAGTGGTTAGCCCAAATTTCAGAACTGCTAATACCAACACCTACGGCTAAATCACGGTAAATACCAAGACTCATACCCAATGATTTTGCTAATTGATCAGCTTCTTCTAACTGTAATTCAGCAATCCACTGCGTGTAACACCAGAATAATACTTCTTGAATATTTTCTTTAATCCAAGTTTGTGTCGCTTCGCTTTGGAATGCCTGGAACTCTTCAGGCCAAACAGGCCAGCCCCATGAACTTGCATCTAATGCTAAAAAGTGGAACTGTAATGCATCATAGCTAGCTTGCTGCGTTAATGATTCGCCTTTCTCTTCTACATATTTGTTAAATGCAGTCAGGCGTTTTTTGCTTTTAGCTTTACCGTCATTAAGTGTGACAAAAAGCTCTCTTAATGCAGACAGTTTTAAAGCAGTTACACCTTCATAATCAACCCAGTCTGTATCACGTAATGCGGCCAACTCTTGTTTAAATTCCGCGCTTTCCGTTTTAGCTTGCAAAGATTTATTGCGTGCATATTCATCAACTGAAGTAATATCAGTATATAAAATATTCAACCATTTTCTTGATGACGGGCTATATGGGCTTGCATGACCAGGCTGAGATGGAGATAAGGCATGAATTGGGTTTAAACCAATAAAATCACCGCCATTTTCTTTTGTTTTTGCTAGTAGAGTTTTCAGATCAGTGAAATCACCGATTCCCCAGTTGGCTTCACTTTTAAGGCAGTACAACTGAACACTTGTACCCCAAATTTTTTCACCTTGGGTAATTGGCTCTGGTGCATAACAACGAGATGGCGTGATAATTAACGGCATTGTAGCTAATGCTTCATCAATTCCCTGATCGTAAATAGACAAAGAATGATAACCAATTGGCAAATCAACGGTTAACTCAACTTGATAACATTGGAATTCAACATCAGAAATTTCTTTAATGGCAGTTAAAGGAAATCCCGTTGCACAAACAGTTTGTTTAATTTCACTATTGTCTTCCAGT
>NZ_CEZLMY010000165.1:0-3387 GCF_983033635.1 Psychromonas sp.
AGCGTACACAATGAGTGCTTGCTTGCTTGCTTGCTTGCTTGCTTGCTTGCTTGCTCAATAGTATGGATTACTAAGCAGGAACTAGTGATGCTTATAATTGGGAAAAAGCGAGCTTAAATGGGGTAGTGTCAACAAATTAATGGGGCAAAAATTCTAAGGCGCTATGTGCCCCTTTATACGACTTAGACAGATAACTCGCTATCGGTCCAAAAGCGTGCCAGAAACTTACAAAATTGTGGCCAATTTAACTCAGCCACAACAGTGTAACTTTATTAAATGATTAGTGGGTGGGATAAAAACGGATACCTGTATAGTAATAACGTTTCTGCCAGTTATTGCTATACAGAATTTAAACAAATATATAATGAGTGCTTTCGAATAGTGCGTCCACTTAAACATAAGGGAGGAATGCATCCGTGACGCTTAAATGATGTAGGAATACTAATCTTTTTATGTCACAAGATGTAACTTAGACGAACTGAATTCGACTTACAGGCTTATAATTTTCCCTGAATCACAAAAAAGACGCATTTTTCTGGCAAAGGAAGTCAACCAACACTCGAACCCGGCGTGCTTTTTGAGCGTGTTGTGGAAAGTAAATATACAGGCCCGGATAATCAACCCAGTGCTCTTCCAGTATGGGGAGCAACTTACCAGACGACAGACCTTCTCGGATCATCGGCTCGACAATTCTCCCAATCCCTAAGCCTTTTGAAGCTGCATCAATCATTAAATCAGTATCATTGACGATCATACTCAGGGGCGGAGCCACCCGTATCGTTTCTCCTTTATCGCTCAATTCCAAGGGAGCTAACTGATTTGAAGGCATATAGCGGTACTGGATCAATTTATGATGCTGCAAATCTTGCGGGCTGCTGGGGGTGCCAAAACGTTCCAGATAATCAGCTGTAGCAAAAAGAGCCTCTTTCATTGGTGGCATTAACGGCCGTGCAACCATGCCTTCTTCAATTCGATGACCGAAGCGTATTCCTGCGTCATAACCTTCCTTGATGATATTTATTGAGGTATTAGAGACGGATATTTCCAACTCAATCTCCGGATACAGCGAGCAAAACTCGGCATAAATCGGCTGCACAATAAGTTGATAGGCAAAACGAGGTACCGTTATCCGTACCTTGCCTGAAGGAACTTGACTCAGATCCTGAACGCTCTCTAATGCTCGGTACAGAGCATCCATTGCAGGAGAAGCCTGTCCCATAAGACATTTTCCCGCTTCGGTGAGCTCGATTGTTCGGGTTGTCCGAGTGAACAGAGGCAGGCCGAGATGGGATTCAAGCTGCTTTAGGGCATTACTCACTGCGGGAGGGGATAATTCGAGTTTACGCGCAGCCCCCCGAATACTGCCTTCTTGGGCAATAGTGAGAAATGTATCAACTTGATTGAAAAGCGAGCCTTTCATGCTTACCTCCTTATTGTTTCGCCTAGCTTAACAGTGAATTCATTATTACCCATCTTATCATTACCAATACTACAATGTAATCTTAGCCACAGTTATCTGATGGACTCGGGACTATAAGCAGACATAGCTTCCATTTGGCAGCAAGTCATACTGAAGATATATGGTTCTGTTTCAGATAAAACTGACGATTTCCTGAATTTTTAAATAGGGAAAAACTTCCCCAGAGCCATGGGGCATCAATATTAGCTGAAGACAAAAAGGTAATTTTATGAATATGAAACATAAATCTGTAACAGTGATCGGTTTGGGCGGAATGGGCTCTGCGCTGGCATCAGCTCTTCTTAAGGCGGGACACCAGGTTACTGTATGGAATCGTAGCGCAGAGAAGGCGCTGGTATTGGTAGCCGAGGGGGCAAATCTGGCCGACTCGCCAGTAGCGGCAGTTTCCGCCAGTTCATTGACCATCCTTTCCGTGGTGGATTACCCTGCAGCGCATGCGATCCTAGAACAAGAAGGAGTAGCCACAGCACTGAAAGGCCGCACCTTAGCTATGATGAGTACAGGCACTGGTGAGCAAGCGACTGCTCTTGCTGAGTGGGTACAAAATCAAGGTGCAGAGTACCTTGATGGCGGCCTTTTGAGCTATCCGCGCGCTATTGGCAAACCGAGTACCGGAATGCTATACAGCGGCAGCAAGCTTGCTTTCGAACAGCATGCTCAAACCCTATCTGCGATGGCTGGTGCGCAGCAATTTATCGGCGCTGATGTGACGGCCTCCAACACGATTGGCCTTGGGCTGTGGAGTTTCTATTTCGGCTCTCTTGCTGCTTTTTTTGAAGGTGCCGCCTGGGCCGACCGGATCGGCGATATGAAAATGCACAACTTTCTTCCTTCAGCCAAAGCCATGATGGCCACTTTACTTGATGGTATGGAAGATGCTGCAGAACGTATTAGTTTCGAGGATTATTCGGGAGACCAAGCAAGTGTCGATCTCCACTTGCACGGTATGGAGTTACTGTGTGGAGCGTTCTCCGCAGCAGGTTTGCCGTCAAAGGTTGCTGAAGCTTTTGTGGACTACCTTCAGATGGCCCGTCAGGCCGGTGATGGCAGTAAAGATGTGGTGACGGCCTTCAACGCACTTCGTCAATCTCAGGGTAAGTGAGATTTGTAGATTCTGCTGTGGTTGCCTGAGGCAACTACCAGTCTCTATCAACACGCAAACCTACTACGTTTGTAGTGGCTACTGATGAAGACAGTAACATAATAGCCTCGACATACACGTTGCCTATTTCCATAAGACTATAAGCACTATCACTAATATATACAGGCATGTCCAATGGTAAATAATCAACTAATCCATAGTGATCAGGATGTGTATGTGTGAAGTGGCACAGTTATTCTGGCCACTTATTTAGGGGTAATTGATGATATTTTCTAAGTCGCTATGTGCCGTGCGACGTGAAGTCGTATGTAACGCTGTTCACCGCGATAAGAGTGAACCATCTGTATCACCAGATGACCCTAAGACTCTGAATAAAGTAGCGAGTCTGACAATGTAACAAAGTCCACTGGACGGGAAAATAATCGTGAGAGGACGTTCTTCCTGATAACCACAAGTCGGGTAAGTGCTAGGGAGTCAGTATGATGAATGAAAGTGAATCCATGTAAGGTGCGTTATGCGACAAACAGCGGAAGTGGTTAATACGCTGTGGCCAAAACGGCAACGAGGGTAGGAAAGAGGTTGGCATATACTCTTTCGTGATCGAGCATCCCTTCGCATTAGAGTGGGCATCTAACCTGACATTGCGTTCCATGCGGAACACGGTAAGCCTGTATTGCTCCCAATAGGGAAAGCTGTCTGCGAAGAAAGCCGATAGTGGTGCAGGTAAAGGAGGCTGGAGAAAGCTAATGCTGCATTGTAATGATGCAGATACAGACGAATGTCTGACACGAAAGTGAGCCCACTT
>NZ_CEZLMY010000165.1:3397-7742 GCF_983033635.1 Psychromonas sp.
AGGAGAAACGCAAATGATAACTTCCAATGAAGTTAGTGCCTCTTCTAACGGCACTCAATGGCAATCCATCAACTGGAAAGCCGTCGAGCAGCAAGTATTAAAGCTTCAGATGCGCATTGCAAAAGCAACCAGAGAAGGTAAACAAGGCAAAGTAAAAGCTCTGCAATGGATACTGACTCACTCGAAATCAGCAAAATTATTTGCTGTTAAACGAGTATCACAAAACAAAGGCAGTAAAACACCAGGAATTGACGGCATCATCTGGAACTCCGATGCCCGTCGTATGGCTGCGGTTAATAAACTGAGTAGAAAAGGCTACCAAGCCAAACCGCTCAGGCGTATCTATATCCCGAAAAAAAAACGGTAAGCTCAGACCTTTAGGCATTCCATGCATGATAGACAGAGCGCAACAAGCGTTACATCTTACTGCTTTGGATCCTGTATCTGAGACTATCGCCGACCCAAACAGCTATGGTTTTCGACCTAACCGTAGCACCGCTGATGCTATAGCTCAGTGCTTTAAGTGTCTGTGTAAAAAAGGCTCAGCACAATGGGTTCTTGAGGGCGACATCAAAGCCTGCTTCGATAAGATTGGTCATCAATGGCTAATCGATAACATTCAGCTGGATAAAAGAATGCTGAAGCAATGGCTTAAGTGTGGTTTTATCGATAAGGGATTATTCTATAAAACGGCAGAAGGAACGCCGCAAGGTGGGATAATCTCCCCAACGCTTATGTTGTTGACGCTTGCTGGTTTAGAACAACTGGTTAAGTCAATCGCTCGTAAGACTGGCAATAAGATCAATTTTATAGGTTACGCCGATGATTTCGTGATTACAGGCACTTCAAAGGAAGTGCTCACCAATGAAATCAAACCGCAACTGATTCACTTTCTACAAGAAAGAGGCTTAACACTCTCTGAAGAGAAAACGCATATTACTCATATCAATGATGGTTTTGACTTTCTGGGATTCAATGTCAGAAAGTATAACGGCAAACTACTCATTAAACCGAGTAAAAGTAATGTACTGTCATTTTTGAGAAACATGCGTGAACTCATCAGAAAACATCTAACTATCCCAGTGAATGACCTCATCAAGATAATAAATCCCAAACTGAGAGGATGGGCGAACTATTATCGCCATTGTGTAGCAAAGCAAGTCTTCGGTTATGTAGGCCATCAAATATTCCTGATGCTGTGGAGGTGGGCGATCAGGCGTCATCCAAACAAAAGTAGACACTGGATAGCGCGGAAATATTTTCTGAATCGTAAAGGCCAATGGCAATTTCACGGTTGGCAGAAAATAGCGAACATGGATTGTTTATTCAACCTTGTTCAAATTGCCCATACCCCGATAAAAAGACATGTAAAAATCAGAGGTGCGGCTACCCCCTACGATCCTCAATATGAAGCTTACTTAAGTAAGCGGAAACTTGGAAAGGAATGTAGAAACACTTGGTTTAATCCGGTCTTGGCTGCCTTGTAAGGTAAGGTTTCTGGGTAACATAATACGCCTTAGTGGAGGCTTGAGCCGTATGCAGTGAAAGTTGCACGTACGGTTCTTAGGAGGGCGACACCTGGTAACAGGTGTCGTCTATCCGCCCCTTTGCGCCTTAGACAGATAATTCGCTAACGCCTGCAAAGCGTGTCATAAACTTACAAAATTGAGGCCAATTTCACTTGGACACAACACAATAGACCTTTAACGGATAACCCACAGCCTATAAGCACATGTTATAGTCACAAATTTGGTTCACTAAATGATAATTTCGAAGCACCCTTCAAAGCTGAGCTTACCGCAGACTAACCCCGGCGTTGCAACAGTGTTGGAATACCTGATCATTAAATTCCCTTATATTGATGCCCATATTTGGCGGCAGCGCATCGCCGATGGCAAGGTACACCGCCACGACGGTTCACTGATAACGACACAATCGCTTTTTAAAGCACAGCAACGGATCTACTATTATAGGGAAGTCGAAAACGAGCCTTGCATCCCCTTCAGGGAAACGATTATATTTCAGGATCAACATATTTTAGTGGCCTATAAACCCCACTTTCTAGCAGTGATCCCCGGCGGTAAATATGTAAATGAATGTTTGCAAAATCGTTTACGACGCAGCACTGGTATTGAGTCTCTACAAGCGTTGCACCGCTTGGATAGAGTGACAGCTGGATTGGTCGTATTCTCTGTTAACCCAGACACCCGTCATCGTTACCATCATTTATTTGAAACACGACAAATACACAAAACCTACCAGGCAATTGCCAAAATTAGTGATGGTGAAAACCTTATAGGTCAGGAGTGGGAAGTGAAGAATCGTATCGTGCAATCCGAACCACGGTTTTGCATGCGTGTGACCGAGGGCGAAGCCAATAGCCACTCAGTGATTCGATGCGTGCAACAATCTACTCAGAAGGCGTTATTTGAATTAAACCCCGTTACAGGTAAAACCCATCAATTACGTGTTCACATGCAGGCACTAGGCTGGCCCATACTAAATGACAAATACTACCCGCAATTGCAGCCACTATCTGCGGATAACTATTCAACACCATTACAGTTACTGGCAAAAGAGCTTCAATTTATTGACCCAGTGACTCAGCAACCAAGGTGCTTTAGTTATGACCGTAACTTATCGCTGAAATGAGGTAAAACAACCAACGGCGGACAAACATATGCATTCTCGAAGTAAGCTAGATGTCTTCCCAGTAAAAGTTTAGCCAAGCTTTGCTTTAATCAACAGTAGTGTTTTGAGGGTCACCCATTAGTTAGTTCCGGTCAAGCTGATATGCAAGTTTCCTTGGATGTTTTTTTAACCAAGTTTAAATCGTACATGAACCGCTAATTTGTTGCTTATTAATACGCACCTAAAAATCACAATGTTGGTGTCAATATGCACCAGTCACCCATCTGAATTAAAGCGGTGTAGTCATGCAATGTTGTATGGCTACTGCTCTTGGCTTTATAAGCCTCAGTAATTATTTAGTGCCAAGGTTAATCCAGTTCTTTGCAGCTATTTCTGCAACTTAACAGATCTATGGCTCGGTTTTATTCAAACCGTCCAACCCGTTGTGGCTTTAACCTTGGGCATATCTTTTTACAACAAATGAGATGGTATCGTTCAAGGCTCAATCAGGTCTGATGGTTATACCAACCCTCGGGGTAACTCATGAACGATGCCAAATTCTTAACAAAATGCTTTTTCTGCATCAAACGGTACTTTATCTCGCAACACATAAAAACAGGCTCTGGCTAATTTATGTGCCACTGTTTTAATGGCAATCGTTTGATTAGTTTTAGCTAATTTTCGTTGATAATAGCTTTTAACGGTTTTGTTATAACGAATGGCAAAATTGGCGGCTTCAACAAAAGCCCAAGCTAAGTATTTGTTACCATTTTTGGCATTGGTTTTACCTTTCTTTTTACCATTGCTATAACGAGCACCACTGACACAGCGGCAATAGGAAGCGTAATTCCCAACTTTATTGAAACGGCTAATATCGCCCGTTTCTAACATGATAGTGAGCGCGAGAATATTGCCAATACCGTCAATGGTGATCAGTTGTTGAAAATCTTGAGTTAATTTAACTTGTGTTAATACAATCTTTTCTAATAGTTTGATTTGCTCTTTTAGACACTTCATCACGACCAGATTACAAATTGTTGCTTGTGCAGTGTTGGTTGATAGGAAATGCTTTTCTATTGCTTCTGGTGTTAACTGCTTTATCTTATTATTACTCATCTTATAGCTTAAATGACGCATATACAGTCCCTGAATAGACAAGAGATTCTGCGTAGCTTGCTGAACAAGTTGCATACGTTTACGCATTAAATCACGGACGGTTCGTTGTTCTTTTGGGTAAATATAACCTTCAGGTAATACACCTAATCGGAGCATTTCAGCAAGCCAATCAGCATCAGTTTTATCATCCCCATATTTCAAACCTGAGTATTGCTGAATAGCTACAGTATTAGCGAGATGTACTTGGAAGTTAGCTTCATTCAGGGCGTCAACCAGCCAATACCAGTTGAACGTAGACTCAACGACTAAGCCTGTTAATTGCTTCTTGAATGGAGCAAGAAACAGAAAAATTTGTTTTATATCGTTAGGTAATTTACGTCGAGCCATAACATCACCCGTTTCATCTTTAATTGAAAAAACACTGTTGTTTGAATGTAAATCAATGCCACCATATAGTTTCATTTTAAAGCCCTCGTTTTAGCTATGTATACAACATACACTCTAGGCTTGAACGTGAATCGTAGGAACTTACTATATGATTATCAGGTCTTTAATCTTGACTCGGTGTCTTTTGTCCACTTTTATGAAAATTCAAAAC
>NZ_CEZLMY010000166.1:0-7739 GCF_983033635.1 Psychromonas sp.
ATAGAGGACTTAGTTGCAAGAACTTCATGTTCGGCTTTTTCATATTTTGCCAACTCTTTAATAAAACCGAGAATCAAACTTGAATCATCTCGATTCGCTTCACGTACTACAACGGACATAGATACTCCTTTTAGAAACTAACGTCTGCAACAACGGCGCGTTGGCTTGGCAGTGTTTTTGCGAGCTTTTTGTTTTAGCAAAAACCGCGACAGCCGTAATGCGTCCTAAGATTTGACTTGTTATATGCCGTAATCACGCTCAACTTTTGAAATACGCACCTTAAAAGATGAATACCACATTTTACGGCCAATTTTTTGAGCTTCTAAATGCTCTGTATTTGCTTTCCAGTTTTTAATTGATTCTAAATCTGACCAATACGAAACCGTAATACCAACACTTTCTCTAGCTGATTCTACACCTAAAAATCCAGACTGCTGCTCAGCCAATTCAACCATTCTATCTGCGATTTCTCCATATCCATTATCACCATCTGTACGAGTGGAAGTAAAGATGACAGCATAATAAGGTGGTTCAGGTGTTTTTGCGATTATTGGCAACACATTCTCCTAGGTATATAGACATAATGACTCCCCACTAAGGTGCTAGCCTCCAATTCGTGGGTTAGTTATACCAGAGCCATAATAGTTGTTGTGAAACAAACTAAATGTAGGCTAGCATGAATAACAATAACATGATTTTCATAGGGTTAGACACCCACAAAGACTTTGATAATGTCGCTTATTGCGAAGATGAGAGGTTGAGCAAACCAATTCATCAAGGCCGTATTCCCAATACCAAACAGGCCATAACAAAACTCATTCGACAGCTGCAATCCAAGTACCCGCATGCAACGCTGCATTTCGTTTATGAAGCCGGTCCTCGTGGTTATTGGCTTTACCGTTTCATCACCAGCCTCGGGCACTGCTGCTATATCGTTGCGCCCTCTTTAGTCCCGAAAAAGCCAGGTGATAAAATAAAAACCGATAAACGGGATGCATTAAAACTGTGCGAGCTGTTAAAGAATAACGAGATTGACCCTATCTATGTGCCCGAGCCAGACGATGAAGCGGTACGTGATTTATCTTGTGCCAGAGAAACCGCAATGAAGGATTTAAAAGATGGAAAATACCAACTTAAAGCACTGCTTCTTCGTAATAATGTCACCACTCAGGCACAGCCAACTGGTCAGCACAACACTTTCGTTGGTTAGCACAGTTAATACTGCCGCACACCTGCCAGCAAATTGTATTACAGGAGATGATTCACACCATTAACGAACGTATCAATCGATTACAACGCCTCGATAATGAACGGCTCTATCAAGCAAAAAGTTGGCGTTACTACCCCGTTGTGCAGGCACTGCAAGCAATGCGTGGGGTTAAGTTAACCGTGGCTGTGGGCACCATCGCAGAGCTCGGCGATTTAAAACGTTTTGACCATCCCAGAAGGTTGAACCTAGACTTCCGACGGGTCCTTTGCACTACCAAATTGATTAAATAATAAGGAGAAAGGGAAAGAGAGCGAATTAGTTTCGCTCTCTTTCGTTAATTATTGACCTAAACCGATTTGACGGTTCCAGTCAGCGTTATCCCAGAATAGATACTCTTCAGCAATTCGACCGTTTTCCCAGCGAGCAATGGTTGCAATCTTGAGACTAACTGCTTTACCTGTGGGTTGAAGCACTGTGCCATCAGGCAGCGTTAGCGGTTTGACCCATTTGCCTTCGGAGATGCTGATGCCTGCGGTCCACTCGCCATGTCCAAACTGCAAAATGTGCTCGGCCACTTTAAAATCGAAGGTATCGAATAGAAACTGAAGTTCTTCGACATGCGGCGCCGCCGGCTCGGTAATTGTGCCGTCAGGGTTGTAAACCTTGACGTCTGTCGCATGAATCTGTTTGATCAGTTCTATATCGCGATTGTTAAACGCGACCAGATCCAGGTCATCGAAGGTTTTCAGATTCTGCGCTGTGACTGCTCGTTCTGCCTTATAGGTAGCAACTTGAGCTTCAAGTTTAGCAACCTTAGCTTTTAGTTCTGCGACAGATTCTCCGGCTTGGACAGTCCCAGCCATAAGGCTAAGTGCTACAGGTATAGTTATTAATAGTGACTTTATCGTTTTCATTGTGATCTCCAAATATAATTAATGTTTTGCGGTTGTGTTAAATTATTCTGTTTAATACGTCATTTTCTTTATCGAATAGTCGATGTTTAATAGCGCCTAATACATGGGCTGCAATCAATGCTAACAATAAATAGGCAAGTACTTTGTGGATGACATTGACGACAACAAAAACTGCCTGGTTGTCCGAGAACAGCTCTGGTATAAGCAGTCCAAAGAAATGAACGCCACTACTGTAGGGATAAACGCAAGACTGCACGTAACCCAAAACAGGCACTAAGATCATTAGTGCATATAACGCTTTGTGAACGTATTTAGCCGCTATTTTTTCATGCTTCGGCATGCCTTCAGGTAACTCTGGTAATGTATGTCTGCTTCTAAAGTACAAACGAATACACACTAAGATAAAAGCTAAAACACCAAATGACTTGTGCCAGAAATATAGGTTTTCTGAATGCTCCATATTGTTCATTTCAAAGGGAGTCATATAGGCGCCTAAGATTATAAGGCCAAGAATAATGACTGCACTCGACCAGTGAACGGCTCTAATAGATAACGGATATTTCATATTAATTTTCCTTAAGTACTCAGAGGTTAGTATTCTTCAGGTATCGAGAGTCCACCCCAGGCACGGTAGACTACGCCAGACTGATCACTGTGAATTGAGGTGACGAAGTGCTTAGCGACATCGACTGCTGAAACGAGTCCTGTTCTCGTTCTTTCAGGCTCAACAACTGGAGCCGGACTGACCACATTAAGACGCAGGTCGTTTTTCAAAAATGGAGCAGCCTGCTTAACATAGGTGTCTATTGCTGCGTTGAAAGGACCGGTGGCTAAGCTGTATTCATTTGGGTAATGAGATAAAAAACCACTGGTTAAGGTAACCGAGCCGCCCTGCTTTAAGTATTTTTCGGCAAGAGAAACAATGCGAAATTGAGCGACCAGTTTTCGTTCAGCCCCCAGCCGTATATCTTCGTCTTCAATGGAATGATATGGCTTAAAGTTACTGTCACCGCCAACAGACACAACAACAGCGTCTATGTCCTGCACTTGCTTGAAAACGACCTCGATTGATTCAGCGTCAGTGTAGTCAGCCGTAATATCACCACTACGAGAACCGACACCAATGACTTCATGTTCATCTTTAAGAAGTTTTACTACTTCACTACCAATTTTTCCGGTTGCACCAAAAACTAATACTTTCATTTTCCTTAACCCTATTGTTTTGAACTTGCCAATAAGTTTAATTAAGGATTGTAAATTTGTGTATGGTGAAAAATGGAAAATTATATTTCTCAAAACAAGAAATATAATTAAAGAAGGAAACAAAAAAACCAACTCATTGAGTTGGCTTATGGGGGGGCAGCCTATTATTTAAGATAGTTCTAGAGAAAGCACTGCTCTTCGATATTATCATTGAAGAAATCTATAACAGATTTAATTATTGGACTGCCGGTACTTTTCTGGTGGTATAGAATTGATATATCAATTTCCATCGTTTTTTCGGGCAGCAGTTCAATAAGTCTGCCCTGACGAATACTTTCGTTTACAAATACTTCCGGCACTTGTGCTAAACCAACACCAGCCTCACACAACTTAACGACACATTCCGCATCATTGACTTCGATAGGACCATCAATATGAACACTGCTTATCCCGCCATCAGTATTAATAAACCCCCACCTTTTGGCATTTGCTATAGAATTATCAACGATACATATGTGTCTGTTTAAACTTTCCGGACTTAATGGAGCGCCAAATTTTTCAACGTATGCAATACTTGTTACTAGTCGCAAGGTCTGCTTTCCTATTTTCTTCGCAATGAAGTTTGAATCAGGAAGTTTGCTTATTCGTAAGGCGATATCAATTCCTTCTTCTACCATGTCATTGAAATCATCTGAAAGTAAGAGATTCAAATGGATCCCAGGAAACTCTATATGAAATTTAGGCAGTATATGTTCGCAGAGTTTTTTTCCTAGAATAACTGGAGCCGTCATCTTAACCGCGCCGATAAGCTTTATGTTCTCTACATTATCCGGGTGCTCGAGTGCATCAACCGCGACAACAATATCTTTTATTTTTTCGTAATATGACTGCCCCTCCAAGCTTAGCTTTAGACTTCGGGTTGAACGATAAATTAACTTTCTTCCTAACCAAACCTCTAATTCGTTCAGGTTTTTTGAAACTACTGAGTTAGCTATACCTAATCTTCTGGCAGCTCCTGACATTGAACCTTGTTCAACAACAGCATTGAAAATGGTCATAGCCTTTAGTTTATCCATTGTTATTTCTCATATTGGAAAATATATTTTCTTATTTTGCTATATTCAGAAATAAATTCAAGTTACCTATACTCCTCCAATCGAATAAATTATTGGAATGCATCATGTCTAAATTGAAATTACCTAAAAGAGTTGGAGTGAAGCCAATAACGAATCCGCTGCCCCCTCATTTACAACATAATCAGCATAGTCCACGAAATATTTATCGTTCATTAGCAGACTGGATGTTTACTGTATTCCCTAAGTCAAGAGAACACGACACCTGGATCTCAGTACCTTCAAGTCGTGCGATGTGGTTGGATGAGAATATAAAAAACACTCCCCAAGACGGCTTTATGCCGCCTCCTCCTAAGAGTCGAGAATTCGCACACCTGCATAAAGACGGAAGCATCCATGTTTGTCTGCCGCAAAAAGATATTGATGCAGTATTTTATGCTAAGTGGGGGGAGCCTCATCCATACAAAAAGCTTGGTGTAAACGAGATCCTGGTTTATGCCCCTCAAAATAAAGAAGAAATGGAAGTGTTAAAACTGGTCATTGTTGCCAGTTATGAATATCTGACTAACGAAGAATATATGCCTGCTTAGCAATAATAAAAAGAGAGACAAAAATGAAGAAAATTGTAGCGTTTACAGGAAGCAACCATAGTAAATCAATTCACCAGCAACTGCTTAACTTTGCAGTGGAAAAGATAACTGAAAGCGAAGTTACGATGTTAGATTTGAGTGACTATCCACTGCCGATATATAGCTTAGATATTGAAGCAAACGGCATTCCTGAAGAAGTCCGTAAATTAAAAGAAGTGTTTGTCGCCAATGACGCCATTATTATCGCGACGCCTGAGCATAATGGCTCAATGCCCGCGTATTTAAAGAATGTTATCGACTGGTTATCACGACTAGTCCCGCCCAAAAATCCATTTTTTGGTGATAAACACAAACCGGTACTCTTGATGAGTACGTCTCCTGGTGTTACTGGCGGCTCAACAAACATAAAAACAATGGCTGAATTAATGCCCTGGTGGGGGGGTGATGTCAAAGGGACCTATAGCTTAGGAAGTTACTTTGAGAAGGTTGTGGATGGAAAGTTAACACCTGAAACAGATCAAGAGTTAACAGACGTTATAAAACTATTTGAAGCGCAGCTTTAGGAGTACTCAGAATGGCTTATATGAAGCAAGGACAATGGCAAGATTCAGGTGAAGCATCTGAACTTGAGCATATCGATACTTTCGCTAACTTTTCTACATTGGAAAAAGGTCGATTTCATTTGTACGTTTCTTATGGGTGTCCATTTGCTCATCGAGCCATTCTCGCTATTTCACTACTTGGGCTAAAAGAGTACGTATCAGTATCATCGGTATCACCACTTAAAGACAAAAACGGCTGGAAGTTTAGCGATGAATATTTTGATTCGGTGAAACCTAGAAGCTACTTGTACCAAGTATATCAGGATGCCAAGCATGATTACTCGGGGCGTGTATCTGTACCTGTTTTATGGGATAAAAAACTCAATACTATTGTCAGTAGTGACTCTTTTGAAATTAGTAAATGGTTTGCAAAACAGGACGTCTCGCGCTCTAGATTAGATTTAATGCCAGAAAAACAAGAAGTCGAAATAGAAGAACAATGTAGATGGATTAATACTAATATCAATACTCTGCCATTTAAAGCTGGATTCACAACAGAACAAATTGAGTATGAACAAGCCGCTTCAGAATTCTTCAGCAATTTAGAGGTGTTAGACAAAAAACTAGCCAAAAATCGCTTTTTTGGCGGCAAGGAAATGACACTCAGTGACGTTTTATTAATTCCAACGTTAATTCAATTGGAGCTAGTTTATGCTTCTCATTTTAAACTTAATTATCAACCTCTTAATTATTTTAAGCATATATACCGCTATGTAATCGACGTAATGAGTGACAAAAGTGTCCGCTCTACTTTTCATATCGATTTTATTAAGAAAACATATTTTGCCGGGCAGTCAGCTATTAACCCTTCGCTGCTCATCCCGACGGGGCCGGTTTTAGGCTGGGAACTTACTGCAAAAAAAGCTTTGCATTTTGAACGTTCAAATATGGAAGATGGTTAATGGCTGATTCTGAAATTAGAAAAGCGACTTGGTTAGAGTTATTCTACGACTTAGCTTACGTAGCAGTAATTGCCAAGATAGTGCATCACTTGCCTGAACATACAGATCATTTAGCTCATTATTTTTCAAGCTTAGCTATTTTTATTCCTATTTGGTGGTGTTGGGCAGGCCACACTTATTTTGCTAATCGCTTTGAACGAAATGATACCTTTCAGGTTATCTCTGTATTGACTCAACTATTTACTGTTGTTGTATTAATTACATCAATAAATCCACTATTTGAAGGACATCCGCAACAGTTCATTTGGGGTTACTTTGTTGTCCGATTAGTTTTAGTGGTGATGTATATCCGTGAATGGAAAATCAATCGGGAAAATAGAGCTGTATTAAAAAACCTGACCTTAGGTTTCAGCTTGGGAGCAGTTGTTTGGATCTCGTCAATTATTTTTGATGGTACTTCGATGTATTTTATATTAGCACTGTCGATTGCACTAGAAATCGTAGTGTTAGCATTAAATTCTAAATCACTAAAAGCATATGCTAAAACCCACTCAGAACATCTAGCTGAAAGAACCGGATTTTTTACCATTATTATGCTGGGAGAGGTTGTCGTAGCACTGGTTGTTTTTCTTGAAAACTCTGGATTGACACTAGAAAACCTGACACTAAGCGGAACTGGTTTCTCAATTCTGGCGCTAATATGGTGGTTATATTTTAGAGTTTCCGAAACGCTTATAGAAGATAACCCGATACTAGACAGCCAAGTTCACGGTTATTCAAACCTCCTAATATTTCTCAGCATCATTGTTATCTCTACAGCGATTGCCAGCTGGGGAGTAAAAGATCAGATCGTCATCATTTGGTTAACGGCATCGGCACTGACGCTTTTTGTTGCTACATTGCAGGTCATACTGGGTCAAAATTCATCCTACGCTAACAAGTTAGGACTAAATATTTTTAGGACGCCTTTTGCCTTGTTCCAATAATATTAGCTGTCTTTTTTCATAAATTTGGCCTTAGTGTTTTAGTTTTTAACTCCCTCATCATTCTGTGGCTATTTGCCATTAATTACACCCAGAATTTTACAAGGTTCATAAAATTTGAAGCTTGAAAGATCAAATTCAATCAACGGCGAAAAAATACTTTCGTTGTCAATAATTGACAGTATTTATTAAAAACAGGAAAAACCATGTTAGAAAACTTACTTAATGAAGATATGGGCAAACTTATACTTCGCCTCACAGT
>NZ_CEZLMY010000167.1:0-7732 GCF_983033635.1 Psychromonas sp.
TATTTAGGCGTAGGAAAAATGGATGAAAGCAAGGCATTGATTGCAGTAACTAGTTGTTCTAATTGCAAAATCAATAACGAAGCTAGCATTCATTTTAACAAGCATAAATGAATATATAATTATCGGATTTGGTATTAACGTCCAATAACGCAATTTCGGCCACTTTGTTTTGCAACATATAATAATTTATCGGCACGCTGCACTAATGTTTTTATACTTTCTTTATCGCCTAACTGGGCCACACCGATACTGATAGTGATGCTATCCTGCTCGACTTTCAAGGTTGATTGAATATGCTCTCGAATACGCTCGCAAACAAGCAATGCTTTACTTAAGTCTGTTTCAGGTAACAAAATAATAAACTCTTCACCTCCCCAACGGTAAACCATATCGATATTACGAATAATATCGGTAAAGTGATTTACCAATGATTTTAATACCTGATCACCAACATCATGGCCAAATTTATCATTAACGGCTTTAAAATGATCTATATCGGCAAAAGCGAGGCAAAGTTCGTGCTTATGACGTAGATGACGCTCTCGCTCTAAATTGGCATTGCTTTCAAATTTACGGCGATTGCCAGCCAGGGTTAACGGATCATGTAAAGCCGCATTTTCGGCTTCTTTACGCAGTTGCTCTGTTAATGCATTTGCTGCCTTTAATGCATCGGCTCGACCTTTGACTATATGCTCTAAATGGCGCTGCAGTACCCATAAAAAACTTAATGAAAAAGCAACGCTATAAAGCATAAAAACTAATACTGATGCTTGCTGTAACCAATTCGCACTCATAAAATCATTATCTGTACTTTCAACCAACACCATCACAATGCGCAGCAGCATAAAAAACACAAAAAAGAACACTATGGCGACTATAAATTTATGCTCGATAGAGGGGGAATTTAAATGGATAGGTTTTAACAGATCGATCATGGTCAAAATTGAATAGATGGCTAAAAACAGCGAAATAACAATAATCCGCATACTCAGATCAAAATCAATGTAAGTGTAATAAAGAAACAGACAGACAAACAAAAAAAGTGATAACAGCACATTTTTCAGCGGAAAAACTAATCCTTGAAAGTCACGGGTACCTTGCCAGACAAAAACCGCCCATAACAGATAGATGCTATTACCAAGAATAATAGAAATAAAATCAGAGAGATAGCCACGACTCGATATTAACAGAGCGCCCACCATCAAGCAGCCAAAACCCAGTGAGATCCAGCCTAAGCTGGAACTTGATTTTTGTGTCCGCCAGATAATCAACATCACAATAGAGACAATGAACGCTGTGAACATATTTACAATAAAAAGCGTGCGTATATCTAAATCCATTACAGCCCCTTTTATAATAAATAAGGACAAGAACAGTAATTATCTTAAATTGTAGCTAGCAAATGCCTTACTCACCCTAATAAGTGACCAGTTAGACTTTAATTTGATAGAACTTTATTGTCATTTGCATCTGGTGCAGCCTGTAAACGCTCGACTAAACGGCTGGATCGTTGTGTTTTATGCTTAACTGCATTGGCCATTAATAACAGATCAGCAAACAGAGTCAGTCGCTGTTTGGCACGGGTGATACCGGTATAAATAAGCTCTCTGGTTACCACCGGCAGATTATTCTCCGGTAAAACCAATACCGTATGAGCAAACTCTGAGCCCTGGCTTTTGTGCACTGTCATCGCAAAAACAGTTTCAAAACTGGGTAGACGGCTGGTCTGAAAATCAGCAATAGCGCCATCCGCCATTTGAAAATAAACACGTAACTGATTTTCATCATCCATTAAACAGATACCAATATCGCCATTATATAATCCTAAATGGTAATTATTTTGGGTGATCATAATTGGCCTGCCGACATACCAGCTGTTATGTCCGTTTTCCTGCAGGGAGGTTTGTCTGTTTATCAAACCCGCTTTTGTTAACACAGTTTCACAACGCAGATTAAGACCATCAACCGCCCATTCCCCCTCTCGCGTAGCGCAAAGAATTTTGAATTGGTTAAATATCTTTAATAGTTTTTTAGCATCATCACGATTTTCTGGCGTTATCACCGTCAGGCTTTGTAAATAGGGAGCATAACCCGCTAATATCAATTTATCTAACTCTGTAAGATTTTGCTCATTATGAGAAAAACAGTTTAGATCATCAAAGTCATGACACAACTGCAAAACCTGCTTACTGCTTGCTTTACCTGAGTTGACCGCTTTGGCTAAATACCCAATACCCGAATATTGATCAAAACGATAACTTTTACGCAGTAAACATAAATTATCAGCCATACTGGAAACAGCGTGTTGCTGCTTAACTAACGAGCTGAAACCCGTTAAATCTGCTAACTGCTGCGCTTTCTCCTTACTGTAACCCGACTCGATAAAATAACAGATATCACCCAATACAGCCCCCGCTTCAACCGAGGCCAGCTGGTCTTTATCACCTAATAAAATCAAACGCGCATTATCCGGCAACGCCATCAGTAATTTTGCCATCAAAGGCAGATCAACCATAGATGCTTCATCCACCAGCAACAAATCTAAGTGTAATTTTTTGCTGTGATTATGACGGAAATGGTTACTGTTGGCTTTAACACCTAATAAACGATGAATAGTACTCGCTTCACTGGGGATTTTTGCTTTTAAGTCAGGATCGATATCCAACTCGACTAATGCATGACTGATTGATTCGGTTAAGCGCGCGGCTGCTTTGCCAGTTGGTGCAACCATTTTGATCAATAAACCGGGTTGCGCCTTTAATAACAGCGCAAGCAGCTTAGTGACAGTGGTGGTTTTACCTGTCCCCGGGCCACCAGAGATAACACAGCGTGCCGTGCTAAGTGCAAGCGCTGCACTGACCTTTTGCCAGTCACAACGTTCACTCTCAGGTATTAAATCAGCTAACTGCTGCAGATCCCGGCTGCTTGACGCCTGCTTAAAAACAGTTTCAATTTGTGACCAGTCTACAGATGCCTGCGGCAGCAGATCTAAAAACTTTTCACATAATTGACGGACAGACTGTTTATTATCAGCACACCAGGCCTGCCACAAATAATCGTAATTAATGGTAAACAAGGGATCTAATTCAGCTTTGATATTACCGCGTAAAATCACTTCAGGTTGAGTCAATAATTTATCGGCAATCAACTGTTCAAACTGCGCATAACGCGTTAAATAAAGTGCATTAAACTGCAGACTTAAGGGGGCAGTTTCACCGACATACAAAGAGTCACTTAATAACGCGTGTGTGTCCTGATTATTTTGCAGTAAACATTCAATATTATGGCGTTGACAAAAACTTTGCAGATTAAGCTCAGTGCTTAGACACTTCTCATTAAGGCGTTGCACAATTTCATCAATAGGTAGGCAGATATGCCCTAGCCCTAAATATTCGCTAGTAAAAGCGGCACTTAAGGTAGTTAATGTGTCTGCACCTAACTCGTTAATAAATTTTGCGAAGTGGTAATCGATTGAGCGTAATAACCCCAGCTCTTTCCATTGTTTAAGTTGCTTTAACATAGCGACTCCTGTGGCAATTTTGTATGGTCATTTTGCCCAGAAAAAAGCTTGTCGAGCCCATCTATTAAAGCAAAGCTAGGTTTATTAAAATACACACCAAACTGATTATCCCCCTGCATACCGCGTAAAAATGTATAAAAAACACCACCGATATGGGTATCGTAATCATAATCAGGTAAACGAAGTTTAAGCAGACGATGCAAAGCTAAGGTATAAAGCTGATATTGAAAATCATATCGATGTTCAATCATAGCTAACTCAATATTGTGCTGATTATAATCTTCTAAGTTATCACCGAGATAATTGGATTTATAATCAAGCAGATAATATTTACCATCGAATTCAAAGGTAAGATCGATAAAACCTTTTAAGTAACCTTGCACACTTTGGAACTGTAATTCCCCCGCTCGCGCTGATAACGGATCATATTGCTGAATCAATCGATTCACCTGCGGCGCATGAATAAGTTTCATATCAATAAAAAACTGCATCTCAACTTTCTTTTGCGCAGCGCTCAAAGCGCGTAATTTAACACCCAGCTCACTGTTTAAATCATGCTCTAAAATCTGCTCAATCCAAGTTGCCAAAACAGCTGACCATAACTCCGGATCTTGATAACAATGCTGCTCAAGTTGCTCTGCTAACCAATCCGTTAAACCCTCGCTTGTCGCTTGTTGAAAATCAATTAACTCAAATAACTGGTGTAAAAAGCTGCCGTGTTTCGCCCCTCTTGGAAAACTAAAAGGGCTTTTCGCCGGCTCAAGCAGGGGAGTTTCAACCTTGTTCTTTGCCAGAATATTTTCATTCTCACCGGCTACACTGTGAAAACGTGACAGTGATGAATAACTGCTGATCCAATAATTTTTTTCAATTCTGCCGGTAAAGCTGCAGGGAGCTTGCAGGGGGAGATCCTCCTGCTGAACCTGATAAGCTGTTTCATCTAAAACAGGGCTGCTGCGAACGGAAATATTGTTTGATGTTTTACACATTTTAGCAAGAAGGCCATTTAACAGATCCGTATCACCCGCTAACAGATCTTTGCCGCCCTGCAGGCAGATGTAGCCGAGCGCACTTTTAGCAAGCGGACTGTTTTTCACGCGTCCCGTTTTATAACTGCCAATACCGATATAACAGCGATAAACACTGCGTGTCAGGCCAACATATAATAAACGTAACTCTTCTGCTAACTGCTCTTTTTCTGTTAATGCTAAATGATTTTTATTATTGTTCAGATCATACATTATCTTATGTTGTCTCTCGGGATCATGGTACAAACACTCCCTGGCTTTTTGATATAAACCGGTAAACGGCATAAACACAATATCGTATTCCAGCCCTTTTGATTTGTGCAGAGTACTTACCTGCACCAGATCCTTTTCACTTTCAAGACGCTGTTTTTGCTCACCGGAATCGTCATCGGCTTGCTTTATCTGCTGACTGAACCAGCGTAGCAAAGCAAAATCACCATCATAATCAACACTGTTTTTTTGCAGTAATTCAGCAAGATGTAAAACATCTGTAAGCGAACGTTCGCCTTGTGGCGATTTCAATAGATGTGCACTTATACCCTGTTGGTGGAATAATTTATGCAGCATTGCCAAAACCCCAGCTTTTGCCCAAATTGCACGATATTCAATAAATTGGCTGATTTTTTCTTCCCATAAGTGCGTATCTGCAAGCAGCTGATGAACTTGGTAAGGGCTTAAAGCAAACAACTTGCAGGCAATTGCACTGCGTAATAAGCGTTCATTTTCAGGGTTTAAACAGGCCTGCAAAATACGCAATAAATCTTGCGCTAATGGCGTTGCATAGACACTCTCTTTGAGTGATAAATAAACACTGTTAATATTTTCATTAAATAGTGCTTTACGGATTTTCGACGCCTCTTTACCTGTGCGCACTAAAATCGCAATATCATTGGCACGAATGGCCTTTTTAACGCCCTGTTTATCCTCTAAATAGGCTTTGCCCTGCTGCGCTAATAACAGTATTTTTTTTATTTCATTAACGCAGGCATGCGTTATCGACTCTTTAAAGCCTTCTGCATTTTCTCCCCCGACAGGATGAATAAACTGTAGCGCGGTTTGCGCAGAATCATCTTTATTAGCCACCAGCAATTTTTTACGTTTAATATCGGGGGCTTTAACCGCAATAAAAGGGATATCATCATTGTAAATAAAAGGTGCAGGGCAATATTTAAAAAATGCATTGGCAGCATTGATCATCTCGGGGCTGGAGCGGTAGTTATAATCCAGACTGTAATGAGCAGTCACATTCTGCCTTGCTTTCATATAGGTGAAAATATCTGCGCCACGAAAGCTGTAAATTGCCTGCTTGGGATCGCCTATCATAAACAGCCCCGCACTTTTATCGGTAAACTCATGATCTTCGGTTTTCTGATAAATCGTCTGGAAAATTCGGTACTGCACCGGATCGGTGTCCTGGAATTCATCAATTAAAGCTATCGGATAGGCAGCTCTGATCTGCAGGGCGAGATGATTATCAACAGAGTGCTGCAGAGCATCATCTAAACGCGTAAGCAGATCATCAAAACCTAATAACATCTGCATTTGTTTACTTGCCTGCAGATGTGCACGCACCCAATTTGTCGCTTTTATCAACAGGGTGTTCTGCAGGGAAAGATCTTGTTCAAGCAATGCCTCTATTTGTGAAAATACCGGGTGTTTGGGCGCAGCCCCTTTCGGCGTTTTTTCATCTAAGGTTTTTTGTGAAAACTTAAGCAAGTTTTTTGGCAGAGATAAAGAGGAGCTTGATTGAAATGCCCACTGGGAAACTTCAGTTAACCAGTTGGGTAAATTTTTCTTAGTATAACTGCGCTTGGAAACATCAGAGTGACTGATAATATCAAAATAATCCGCCTCATCTTTTATCCAGCTTTCTTTTACTTTTTCAATCGCCTGTAAACTGGACTCATATTTAGCTTTAAAATCAAAATCAGTAATTTCGGGCAAAAATTGCAGATCATTGCGTGATAACCAGCTGCGCAGCTCATTTTTTAACTGCTCCGGATTTTGCCAATAACTGAAAATAAGCTCGGTTAGCGGTGTCGATAGATCGTAGAAATGGGTGCGCCAAAAATCGTTACAAGTTTGTAATAACAGTTTGGAATCATCTTCTAATAAAGTTTGCTGAAATAAACTGCCCGATTCAAAGGCATTTTGCATCAGCATACGCTGACAAAAACCATGAATCGTATAAATGGCCGCTTCATCCATCTGCAGCTCGGCAAAACGCAGTAAACGAATCGCCGTTTGATGATCTTGACTCTGATTCATAAGGGTTTGCGTAAAGGGATCATCACTTTCACCCTTCAGAAAATCCAAACGCACCAGTTGAATACGCTCGCGAATACGCGAGCGCAGTTCTGCCGTTGCGGCTTCGGTAAAAGTCACCACTAAGATTTGCTCAACCGTTAATGGTTTTTGATGGGCATTATCAGCAACCTCGCCTTGTTGATCGCTTTCACTATCACCATGACCTAATAACAAACGGATAAACAGACTGGCGATAGTATAGGTTTTACCTGTGCCCGCTGAGGCTTCAATCAGGCGCAGGCCATATAACGGGAAGGTTAATGCATCTAATGGCAAAACCGAAACTTGTGATCCTGTTTTAAATTCAGTCATTACGCCTCCTCCTCCCATTCACCATATTCAATGGTACTGATATTCGCTAAAATTGGTTTAAACACCTGCATCGCTAATGTTTCAAACTCTAACCAATGATCTTCTAAATTGTCATAACAGCGCTTGATATAAGGATCTTCTCCTTCAGCAAAACCGCGGCTATTGGCGAATATTTCCAAAGCTGCTTTCTGCCCTTCAGCGCGCGCTTCAAAGGTTAAATCATCTAAAACAAAACAGTCCGGTTGATGCAGATTGACCATAGTGATCCAGGCAAATGCGCTTTGAATAAAAAAGGGTAACGGCGTCTGTAATCCCGCTTCGTATAATGCGATTAATTCAGTTAATCTTTGATAAGCATAATCCGCAGGAAGCTCTTCAAAATAGATACCATTGGCTTGACCGAACAAGCTGGAATTAAGATTTTTTCCATAGGCGATACAGTAACAAAGATGCTCTACCCATAACGATAAAATATCTTTCCCCTTGATACCGCCCGTTTTTACGCGCACTAAACCATTTTCACAATGGTCGCTTAATTCACCTAATAAACGCTTTTGTGCAAAAC
>NZ_CEZLMY010000168.1:0-7717 GCF_983033635.1 Psychromonas sp.
CATCTGGTCGCTATAAATCATATGCTGTTGCAGGCGGTTGTAGATATTACTAGTCCCAATGGGGCATCAGGTCATGCACAGCATGACATTTAATAGAAGTTCAGTGAGGTATAATTTGTTTACAATTTTAAAAAAAGTAGCTTGTTTCGGTAATAGTTCTCTACAAAGTTGTGCAGCGGTAAGATATGAAACTGCATCTGGTCGCTATAAATCATATGCTGTTGCAGGCGGTTGTAGATATTACTAGTCTAAATGGGACTAGTATAAATGGGGCACCCAACGCTCATCAGGTCACGCAAAACATGACATTAAATAGATGAACGCTGGTATCCCGGCTTTACCCTGTTTTTTCCTCTTTTATCAGCTTTTTGCTAACACCATTCTTTTCTTAAATCAAAACACCTGAATTTAATAGTCAGCTGAACAAGAATTCAGCAAATCAACACTCATTAACTTTGCGTGATCCATATACAGCTAAGATATATGGGTACCCGTTAATTTCACACCTTGCAGATCTCAGCCATTTATAACGGCCTACCTTGTACCTTGCAGAAAAAATCAGACAGGAATAAACGCTGCCTGATATTTTATATATTATTTAAAACGCAGAGCGGCGCGCTTCATAGGCAGTAGAGAATGCGGTAATAACATCGTGATCATAAGGTTTTAAACCCGCAACAATCAGCTTTTTGATGCCACGGCCAATCGTCTTTTCACCATCGTTAATAGCAAAATGCAGGAAGTTATTGGCGCGCTTTGGCTCTACTTCAAAATATGAATCAGCCAGTTCAACGTTTACCGGGTTATCCAGTGATAATGTATCAAATTCAAAACTCATGCTGTTATACATCACCAGTGGACGTGCAGGATTGAACATCACATCATGTTTTTTCATCAGTGGCATCAGTAAGTTAGGAAAGTTTTGCCCTGAGAACACCACGTAATTTTTAATTAAAGAGTCAATTAATACAGGATCATGGCTAGTATTGCCCTGCTTATTAATTTCCAATACACTTTTACCCTGTTCATTGGTAACAACGATATGATCGCCATCCGCTTCAGGGAACACTAATCCCACGTTAGCACCGACCATATTGGTAAAGGTAAAACTCATTGATTCACTTACCCCATATTCATTTAACGCCAATGAAAACAGTAAGTCACCAGGCACGCAAAAGCGCTTATTTTCAGGATCATGAATTGGATTGAAATCTTGACATTGTTGTTTCGCAAAAGTGCTTGCTTGCTCAGCTGAAATGCTAACTACATTGTCACGTTTCGTGTAATAAGATTCTAATAACATCAAGGTTCTCTATTTATGGGATAGCTTAAAAAGGCGAATTATAGGGAAATAATACAGAAATGATATTACTTTCATATTTTTCTTCTGCTTAAAGCTATTTTATAAAAAAACCAAGAGAAGTTAAATAGCAAGTTTGACAGTCCACTATTTCGCTGCCGAAATCATTACTCGGCATTTGCCCGAAACAGCGAGCCAAACCACTTGGGTATATGTTGCCCGTGTAACATCAGGTGATGTATTATGCCTGCTTAATTCAGTTGAAGATGGCGTTGAGGTGGGTATTAAATGAAAATAATTAATGGTCTTAAAGAGATAATCGATAAATTTGATACATTTATTCTGGATCAATGGGGTGTGCTGCATAATGGTGGCGACGCTTTTGAAAAAGCAGTAGAGGCATTGCAGTTTTTAAAACAACATAAGAAGAAAGTTGTGATCCTTTCTAACAGCGGTAATACACACGATTTTTCTTACGCGCGTTTACAAGATTCGGGGATTAGCCGTGATCTGTATATCGACGTATTAACATCGGGCGATCATATGCGTCATAATTTTAAGTCTGGAAAATTTAAACATCTCGGGACCAACGCCCTGTTTTTCTCCTGGGAAGAGGGGTCAACGGTTCTTGAAGAGTGCGGATTAAACAGCACAGCTATTGAAGATGCATCATTTTTGCTCTGTTATGGTATCGACCGTGCTGATGTAGCCAGCTATATGGATGATTTGAAGGCAGCCCGCGCACGCAATCTTGAATTAGTGGTCAGTAATCCTGACCTTGTAGCCATGACCCCTGACGGTTCATTAAAAATCTGTCCGGGATCCATTGCAAAAGCTTATCAGAAGATGGGCGGCATCGTGCACTGGCACGGTAAACCACAGCGTGATATTTATAACATGTGCAGAGATTTAGTGGGCGGATGGGATAATGCCATTGCGGTAGGCGATAGTATGGAACACGATATGGCCGGTGCAGATAACGCCGCTATATCAAGTTTGTTTATCACTAGCGGTATCCACTCTAAAGAAATTAGTGATCAGAAAAGTATTGTGGAATTAAGCAATAAATTTACTGTTAAACCCAGCCATTGCGTTGACTGGTTTAAGGTCTGAATTGTTTGTCTCAGCCTAAGATAAAAACAGAACAAGCATAGTCTTTACTCTTCAAACTTAAAATCGGTGAGCGTAGATCACCGATTTTTCATACCTGCTGTCACAATTTAACCTTTCTTCTGAAAGCTTTTACTCTTTAACTGATCTGACTGCATTATCAGCAAATACGGGTTTCTGCAGCCTGCAGATGCCCTGCCTTTTCGATAAATATTACCTAGATTAAGCCAACTCAAGCATTGCTTTAAAATACTTTCGGGTTACAATTAACTGTGTATTTAAACAGTCATTAACCGTTAACCATTTTCAAGTAATCAGGAAAACATGTCATTTAATAAAGCAATAAAACCTGCCAAAGATATTGACGGTGTACGCAGATCTGCCTTTTGGCATTTGGGACGACGTGACCATAGTGAAAAAGAGTTACGTGAAAAAATCGGGCGTAAAACCGATAATCAGCAATGGATCGAAACGGTTATAAGCGAATGTTTTGAATATGATTATTTAAATGATGCCCGTTTTACGGAGAATTTTATTCGCTCGTCACAAAACAAAGGCTTTGGTATTACCCGTATTAAACGTGATTTACTGCGTAAAGGTATCGAGCAAAATGAACTGGCTAATGCATTTGCAACTAACCATGATTATATTGCTGCTACTGTCACCCTGCTGTCGGGAAAATATAGCAAACGCCTTGCCAACCAAAGCATCAAACAAAAGGCGATGGCATTTCTGCAAGGTAAGGGACATGCTTTCGATGATATATTAAAAGCAATCGAACTGCATAATGAAAAATATCCTAACGATGATTGTGATTATTTAAGCGAAGCGATTGTGCTGCTGTCACGCAAATTTAAAAGTGAAATTGTTGAACGGAAACTGCACGATAAAGCGATGCGCTTCTTAGTGTCGAGAGGCTATACCTTCACTGATAGCTTGGATGCAATTCAAGCACATAATGCACAAACAGATGAAGATGATTAAAAAAGAATATTAAAGACAGAAAGCACAAGCGTTACTCACGCAGAGATTAAATAAAATAGATTTCAGGATGGATTAATGGCGAAGGCAAAAACAAAAATCGCATATGTATGTAGTGAATGCGGTGCGGATTACAAAAAATGGCAGGGTCAATGCAGCGAATGTAAATCCTGGAATACGATCACTGAATTTAGAGAAGCATCAAGCAGCACAAAATCGGTTAATGCGGCGATCAATCGCAATAAAACCGCCGGTTATGCCGGCGCAACGAGTAATGGCGTACAACGCATCTCTGCGGTGCAGGTTGAAAATGCGGCACGTGTATCAACCGGACTGTCCGAACTGGATCGCGTCCTGGGCGGGGGCATAACGCTCGGCTCTGTGGTACTTATCAGTGGCGATCCTGGTTCAGGTAAAACCACCCTGCTCACCAAAGTAGCCGAAGTGATGTCACATTCAATGTCAACACTCTATGTGACCGCTGAAGAAAGTCTCAGCCAATGGGCTAAACGCGGCATTGAACGCTTAAAACTAAATTTTAACCAGGATAACTTTTTATTATCAGATACCGACAGTATCGAAGATATTGTCGATCAGTGTATCGAAAATAAAGTGAAATTTTTAATTGCCGATTCAATTCAAGCATTTGAATCAAATGAAGCTGATGGCTCTGCAGGTGGAGTAACGCAAGTAAAAACCTGTGCCAAAATATTAAATAGATTATGTAAACAACACGGCATCACCTTAATTCTGGTCGGTCAGGTAAATAAAAACTCGCAGATGGCCGGCCCGCAAACATTAAAACATATTATTGATACTGCCATTCATATTGAAGTTAATGATGCTTCTGTGCGCATATTACGCGCGGATAAGAACCGTTTTGGTGATACAGAACAAGTGGGCATTTTTCAAATGAGCGAAAAGGGAATGCGCTCTGTTGATAATCCGAGTCGACTTTTTCTCTCCGGCAGTGCAGAGCACTTTGAAGGTTCGGCTATCTCAGTGATTAAAGATGGCGCGCGTAATCTGCTGATCGAGATTCAAGCGCTAGCGACCGAGGTGGAAGGCGAAAAGTCTATCCGCAACTGTATCGGTGTTTCCTATAGCCGCTTGTCATTAATTACAGCAGTATTAAAAAAGCATGGCGGCATTCCCACCTATTACGATATCAATATCAGCCTGGTTGGCGGCCTGAAAATGGCCGATTCTGAAACTTCGACGGATATGGCCGTAACCGCGGCATTACTTAGCTCTATTAATTCCAAGCCGTTGCCGGAAGATTCGGTGTTCATTGGTGAATTGGCACTGACCGGAGAATTACGTCAGATACCACAAATCGTGCCGCGTGTACGTGAAGCATTAAGCCATGGTAAAAAACAGATCTATATTCCAGCCGTTGCTTATCATAAATCGATGCAGCAGTTCGTAAACCCTGATCAGACTGTTATCCCGCTTAAAAACGTCAAGGAGTTAATTGAGGCGTTAAATTAGTTTTTTATCATCTGTTCGCAGGTAAACATCTGCAGGCAGCCTCCCTAAAAATTGTAGTCAATGATTTTTAAGATAATAATATTTGTCTTTTCATGACCATTTCTGAGGAGGCTTATCAATAATTCACTTTTATTGGAATTTATTTTGACTAAATAAGCCGTTTGGTTTTATGATGGCGGCCAGTTATTTAGAAGACATGTTTGATGGTTTATAGCTTTGAACATCAGTGTCTGAATTTTATTGTTTACCAGCCAATGCACTGAAAATAAGTGTATTGCTGCTATTAATTTTTATTAGGGAAAATTGGATGTTAAAAAGAGTTTTTTTATTGCCATTGTTATTCGTTTCATTAATGAGTCTGCCTGCATCTGCAACAGAGCAGATCAGTTTTTCTGTGGCACGAGATGGTTTGACAAGTGATGTTGTTGAAAATGTTTTAATAAAAGTACTGGCCAATAGACGCTGGAACATTATCGATAACAATGATCAGAAGATTGAAGTTTCATTACATAAACGCGGAACTGAAGCCAATTTGCATCTGCTCTTTGATGAAAAAGAAGTAACGATTGTCTCAAACAGTTATTGTAGAAGCGCACCAGTGTGGCCAGATTTTAAGGGTGGAAAGAACCCCTGTTACCCGGGTCGTTGGATCAATAATATCAAAAAAGACACCATGAAATCAGTTAGGCAGGTCAACTTGAGCAAGAATACAACTAAGGCTCCTAAACCCACTATTAAGCAGCGTTTAATAGAGTTACGCCTTTTGCATGAAGAAGGGTTAATTACGACTACGCAATATGAAGTAAAACAGAAAACTTTACTTGAGGAACTTTAGCAAAGTCATGCTGTTTCGGTTAATTTTTTATTAAGCATAGAGAGTAATAACGATAAGGTTATTGCGCTCTGCACGGATTAATTTCGGATCGTAATTAAATATCAGAGCAACGTCCACTGGCTAATCAAAAAAGCTTGTAAATAGCGGAGCTCTTGCGTTTGACTAACCATAAGCCAAATACAAGCTCTAAACCCATTATTTGCCAAACAGTCAAAAGATACAGGTGTTGCCGATTATATTATTAAAAACACTTTTCTTATTTATCCTGTTAACTTATCCCCTCACGGCAACATCATTATTTTCAGTAAATCTATAGGATTACGTTCGTATTTTTCAGCTATAGGCCTTGCTTTATCTTCACCACTTGCAGATATACCGGCCTTTGACAATCTATCTATACCCACCTCTAAATCTATTCCGATTTCGCGACAAATTTCAGCAAAAGTTTTTCTCCCTAAACCTGTTCCAGAGAATTTAGCCTCTAATACATCAAATGATAATAATTCATTATTTTTCTGTTCTAGCGGCAATTTATTGACTCGTATGATTTCGTAAATTGCCATTGGGGTAGTATTATTGTTACGTGCAATATTATCCAATGTATCTTTTATACCCGTGAATTCAATACCTTTTGCATCTAATGCTGTTGTTACTTTATTAATGTCAAAATCCATCTTTCTGGATATACCGGCAAGTGAGGCTTCCTCTGCATGGCCATATGGCGGTTCTGATTCAGGAGAGGTAACCCAAGTGCCTTTTGCCCATCCATTTAAATCAATTACCCAACTCGCAGGGGGAATATTAAAAGCTGAGGCAACAAATATCAGCATAGTCAATACGGTTGCCACTACAATTTCCTGCTTAAGTTTAAAATGTCCTTTCACACGATCAGCAAAATATTTTTTAAACGGCTTCCAATTAAAATAAAGATGCAGAAATCCGCTGATTATAAATACTCCTCCGAACATCATATGCACCCACCCCCACTGTTCTTTCTCCATTCCAGCTAAAGACCAATGAACCCAATAAGCAACCCTGCCCTGGGGGACGATATACAGAATAATGCCTGTTACCGTAAGAACAATAAATGCCCAAGTCACTAAAAATGCAGTTAACGACCTGAGTGAATGCTTATTTTTTCTCATATAACTTATCCATCTTTTCTGTGTTAGGTGACTGCAGGGAGTAGAAAGCGCCTCTCTGGCTGGCTTTATTAAGCAATCTTGTCGATATTTTCATCAGTCAGTTACAGCCAGTCGTCTGACATTGCTTTTAAAAATTATTTCGTTATAGGAAAGCCTGATTTCCCCCTATAACAGAATCTATATTGCATTTAGGACAGATAGCGCATAACGAGGCTGCAAATTGCACTCACAGGCAAATATTAGAAAAAATCGTGTTAATGGCTTTTTGAATGCGTTCTCAATTATAGCGATTTTATTACCCGGAAAAGATTTCCTACCGCCATGTTTTTTACATGAAATCTAATCAATTTCTCGATAGACTACTTCAGATTGAGATTCCCTGCCGTAACTTGTTGTTGTGCCAACTGTAGCTTTAATAATATGAACAGTTTGAACTCTCAATTTATCTGGTATATCTTCCTATTGATAGATATCAGCCATTCACCATTGCTCTTTCTTTTTCTGGTAGAAAATAAATCAAAAATCGCCAGAAATACTTTGTGTTGGCTAAATACTTGAGGGAAAGTTAACGCCTTGCTCACTAGCGTAGCAAGTTGTTATGTATGAGATTCAACATACTGCCTTAATGAATCTAAAAAGAGAATCCTACACATGGGTATTAAGTAGTTTTAATAATGATTTAAAATAGATCAAAGAAGATGCTAGGTATTATAAACCAATATAATACGTTACTTTTTTGGCAAATTTTAAATATGAATTAAAATCAAATGGATTGAAACGTTAAAAAGGAAAGCTATATTTTGTTCCCTGCAGACTTATATATCAAAATTAAAAACAAAAATAACGTTAAAACAC
>NZ_CEZLMY010000169.1:0-3421 GCF_983033635.1 Psychromonas sp.
GTTTATCTAACACAATTTTTTTATCTGATTGCGGATAACTGATAGTGATTGGATAGGCAGCGGCAAGATTTTCATAAATAACCTGTTCAAGGCTTTGCTCACAAGTTTGTTCGACCTCGTTCCATACACCTGCTATTTTTGCACACTCTTCTGCTGAGTTGATTTTGCTTTGCACAAAGTAAAAGATGGCTACGGCAAAAACGATTACAAATAAAATTTGATTGAATCTTTTATGCATGACTAAATCTCCAGATTTAGGTCTATTAATAAAGATTGAAAAAAATCATCTAAGGGAGCATTAATCTCAACTAACTGTCCGGTTTTAGGATGATTAAACGATAAATAGGCAGCATGTAACAGTAAACGATGACAGTCAAAATTATCACGGAACATAGCATTATGTTTACCATCGCCATGCGAAGTATCACCCACTATCGGATGACGCAGATGCGCCATATGGCGGCGCAGTTGATGTTTACGCCCCGTTTTGGGAATCAGTTCCATCAAGCTGTAACGCGACTGCGCATAAGGGCGAACCGCAATCGGCAGCTCTGTTTTTGCTAAACAGCGATACTGTGTAAACGCCTCCTGTGCGGGTTTATCCTGCAGCGCCTGTTTATCTGCAATTTTATCGAGATCTTCTTTAAGCGCGTAATCCAGCTCTCCGTCTTCTAAATAACCGCGAACAACGGCTAAATAACGTTTCTCTGTTGTATGCTGAAAAAACTGTTCACTAATATTTTTAGCACTCTCTTTATCCAGCGCAAACAGTAAAATGCCGGAAGTGGGTCTATCTAATCTATGTACAGGGTAAACATATTGACCAATTTGATTACGTACTTTCTGTAGTGCGAATTCAGTTGCATGGCAATCTAACCAACTACGGTGTACTAACAGGCCGGAGGGTTTATTAACCGCGACGATAAATTCGTCCTGATAAAGAATCTCCAGATCCGAGCTAGTCGCTTTAACGTTAAGATCTTGATCTGCAAACGTCTCTGCAAAGTCTATTTCTTGATTCTCTGCTGATTGACTCATCAGTTTATCTCTCTCTTTCATTTATCAATAAATCGATACGCCCGATAATATTGGTGATATTAGCGCTATTGACGGACTGACTTTTAAAGTACTCACTTGCCATCGGTAATACAGACATTGACTCTGGCAGGGGCAAAGAAAACTGTAATAAGTGACTCATTTTATCGATAAAGATAAATTGCAGCCACTGCACAAAAGTTAAGGTATCAATTGCAAAGGGTTCACTGCTGCTTAACGCTTGCTCGCTCGGAGCCGTGTTTTGCCATAAATTAAGCAGGCGTAATTCATGCTCTAATTCATTTAAAAGTTGTAACAGCAAATGGCGTTTTTTGCTGGACTCAGGCTGTAATGCCAATTCATTCTCTAACATCTGCTTTTTCTCAATTTAGAAACCGTCCGTAATATATACCCAAGCTACCTGAAGATGCAGGAATCAGCAAGACGAGAGGTAACCATATTCAAGGCATGAAGTTGAAGGTTTAGTCATTCTACATCAATACTTCATAACGCCGAAGATGGTTGTCTCTCGACTTGCCTCATGGGAGGTTCGCCCGAAAGCCAGCTCTGCGTTATAACATTTGAAAAGGGAATAACCATTCTCTTCATGTTATGCCTTGATCTGGCATCCGGGCGAGCCTCTGAATCTGCATCTTCAGGCAGCTTGGGTATAACATCCGAGATATCAAACGGCATAAATTCCTGCATCTTGAGGTGGCTTGGGTATATAATCACTGCACGTTATGAACTACAGAATAAAATCGCTATGAATATGAACACCCTCACTGACTTTTTACAAGAATCACAATGCCAATTTCGAATTTATGATTTAGGTCGTAAAGTAGCTAAAATTTCCAATAGTGATTTTAAAAAAATTGAACATAACGATCTGCCTTATCCCTATCCGATTCAACAGCACGCCTTTATCGCAATAACCTTTTGGCAAGTGGGCAAGCAGCAAGAACATTTTATCTGGTTTTTAAGAATGCCGTTAGATGAACAGGGATTTCTGAAAATAACCGCGCAAAGCAGCTTTATTAAAATGGTAGTGGAAGCTATGGGTAAAGATTTAACGGCAGAGATCGGCAAAGAGTTACAAGAATCTTTAGCAAGTAATCCGTTTATATTTAAACCAAATGCTGAAAAACTGGCGATTTTTAATGCCAGTATCAATGCAGCTTTTATTCGTCCAGCTTCCTCTTTTTATCCTGCTGCATTAAACTATTTTTCGGGCGCGACAAACTGGAATGAATGGCAAGAGTTGGGTATTCAAGGTGTTGCAGATATAACGGCACGTTTAGCTTATGATAATAACCAGCAAAATCTAATTAATGCCCTGCCCCATCTGCCTCAGCAGCCATTACAAACGCTAGCTTTATGTCTAGAGCATCAAGATCAAATTAGTACTGAGTTAGCGACAGCTATCGCCAAACTGGCGGATATTGAACTGCAGGCCAATCATCAAGGCAACGCGATTTTATTACTGCGTGCACTGGCAAGTGCGCGTGCAGTCGGCATAACCAAAGCGCTGTTAGAAAAACAATTTTCCTCAGAGCTCATTTATAATGAACATTGGTATGTTGGCATTGCCGGACGACTATGGAATATGCTTGAAGATGAAACCTTGCTCAATCGCTTTTTTGAAAGCTTAGCCAATCATCATGCCTCACTATTTCCGCAACTGTTTACCGATTTGGTGGCAATTCCCGCTCTGCGCGATAAGGTACTAAAACAGTTACGTTTAAGCGCGCGCTCTCCAGCTTTATCTGAGGCGATTGGTATTCTATTTTCCGGCGTAAACAAATAATTAAGGAGTATTTATGACAGATCTGCTGTTTATTCTGTTTTCAGTGCTGGTCGGCACGCTTATTTGGAAGTTACGTCAACAATCTGAATATGCCAAAGAGCTAATCACCAACCACTGCTTTAAGCTCGATCTGCAACTGCTTTCAGTGGCGCGATCCCAGTTTAATTTCAAGTTAGGAAAGAATTTCCTACAGGCCAGTTTCGTTTTTGAATTTAGTAGCGATAACGATAACAGCTATCAAGGGCATTTATTCTTATCCGGGTTACATAGGCCGAGATTTGAGCTGCCTGTTTACCGCACTTTTGAAGATCCAAATACACTTCATTAATTAAACCATCAACAAGGCTGACCATGGAAAGAATTATTTTAATTGCTCAACAACTCAGCAGAGAAGGCAAAGTGCCTAATACCGCACTGATTAAAGCGCGTTTACCAAAAAATGTACCGCTACCTATGATTATTCAAGGTTTGAAAATGTGGAAAGAAAATCCACAAAAAGAGATAAATGTTGCAACCGAGCCAGCCCTTACGGCTTGTGCAGGCAATGAAAACAGCGGCAGTTTTGATGCTTTATTAGAC
>NZ_CEZLMY010000169.1:3431-7670 GCF_983033635.1 Psychromonas sp.
TTATTAGACACTAAAATCAAGCAGGCGATAGCGCCGCTGATTGCAGAAATAAAAAGTTTAAAAACAGAAGTAAAAAACCTGCAAAAACAACTTAAAACAGAAGATGAAAACTAACCGTGTTTATTAAAGAACTAAGATTTGAGTGTTATCAAAACACCCAGTACGCAGCAGTTGAAAGAGCCATTAATAACTACTTTGATATGCTCCGTTATAACGGGCAGATTTTAGGCCGTGAATTCCCGATTGCCATGTTTGAAGGCTGGTTTGTGGCACGTTTAGTCTGCCCCGAAGAAAACAGCTTAGATGAAATTTTTAACAGCCCGCAAGTAAAACATGCATTAAACGGATTGACCGAAGCGGGTTTACTCTCGCCTAAAATTAAAACCATTGCTGAAGATCTGAACTCACTGGAATGTGCGCCTAACTTTCAACCGAGCTGGCAAGTTTTATATACCACCTTCCTAGATACCTGTTCACCACTACGTTGCGGTGAAACGCTTGCGCCCATTCCACTGTACCGCACACCTGAGGCTATCAGTAATGGCGATCGCAAAAGTGTAATCAAATGGCAGGAGGAGTGGGTAAATTGTGATGAACTGCAGATGAACGGTTCCGCCGTTTCTAGCTTTGTTTTAAAAGAGATTGGTGAAGTTGACAGTAAACTTTTTTACCGAGGTTCAAACCTTTGTAAACGTATTCAATACATTACCAAGATACCGACCTATTATTATCTATACCGCGTTGCGGGTAAAAGCTTAATTGATGAGCAGGAACGCAAATGTCCTAGCTGCGGTGGAGAGTGGAAACTGCCAGAGCCACTATTTGATATCTTTGATTTTAAATGTGACCAATGCCAGCTAGTCTCAAACCTATCTTGGGACTTTAAGAAATAAAAACAGGGGAAGATAAATAATGAAAAAAATCAAACTAATCGGTGCGATTATTATTGTTTTAGTGATTGGCTTTTTTGCCTTAAAAAGTTGTTCAAAAGATGAAGTCGGTGATGTGAGCTTAGGCGTTTTCACGACAAAAGATATAAAACTTAATATGCTCATTGATCCTATTGTTACAGGTATAACTTGCCATGTGGCGAGTATTGAAGCCGATTTAAGTTTCTCCGATCCATCGGATTCATCTATCTCCTGCCGCCAGACAGGTGAAATTACAGCTGCAATGATTAGCAAAATTGATAAATCAAAATCCGGGCAAGTGGTATTTAAGAAGTCAAAAAGTATTTTCTTTAAAACCATGAAAATCCGTCGCATTTTTGATGCTGATAATCAAACTCTGATGTATGTTTCTTACTCAACAAAAGAAACATCTGGCAGTTACAAGCACAGCCTTTCGACGGTTCCATTATGGGGAAGCAAAGCGTATGCAGCCCCAGTTGCGGGCGCTGTAAAAGTCGATAAGTAGCCGGAAACACAATAGCTAGAGTTCCCATGCACTGCACGGGAACTCATTTCCCCTTAAATTATCTAATCCTATAATTATTCAGAAATAACGACTGCAATCAGCACAAACGTAAAATCACATCGCCTTTGGCAGACAAAAGCCCCGCCTCACTTTTATCTCTATTTTGAAATTTTATCGGCTCCTATCTGGTCATTTAAGAGTGGTTATTAAGATCTTGATTGCCAAGATTACTTATCTTGGTCTATATCAAAATCTAGATCCTCCTCTTATTGCAAGCAGTATGAGGTGTTAATTGTAAAAAAACAGATGGGGTATGTTATGAAATTAATAAATAAATTATTGAAAATATCTGCCATTATCATTGTAACATTTAGCGCGATGATTGGCTTTGCCCAAGCAAAGGATGTATCTATGTCAGAGTTTGTTAAATTGGACTTTGAAAAACGGGTAGCTATATGCGCCAAAATTGTCGCATCCAGTGAAATAGGTGATTGTGCTTCTATTTTAACGTCGGAAAAAGAGACAGTAACGACAGCAGATCTTATGGCAAAGGCCGGTGACTGTTTTACAGGAACAGTCACTGACTCACAAATGCTTGGAAAATGTGTTAGCGATAAATTTGATAAAGGAGTCATTCCTGCAGGCTTTCCAAGTCAGGATACTATAAACAAAGCCTATAATTATTGCGCAAAACTAGTCCCGAGTAGCGAGTTGGGAGCCTGTACAGCATCATTATGTACTCGAGCAGCATGTCCTTTATTTGAGTAAATGCAGGCAACAAGTCGGTAAATATATTAGAAAGTCTGACGATTTTTTATATCTTCAAGCTACTTGCAAGCACATAAGTCAGCAAGTAGCTTGGGGATAGTTTGCCAATAACCAATAACAAAGCGCATAACCAATAAATTTTAAGTGAAAATTTATTCTGTAATAACGGGCTGAAGTAATAAAGTTAGCAGGCCACCCACTCTCTTGCCTCTTCAATACACTCAAACAATTCAAATTCCCATGTAGAGAGTAATGATTTTGATCTGTATATATACTGTTCAACCTGCTTTCTTATTATTTTGTCAGTAGCAATAAATGCACATTTAAATACTTCTTTGTGTATAGACTGGCCTGTACCTTTTACCGCTTCTATCTCTATTTCAATATTTGAGATACAAAATGCTTGTGCATCTGTTGCATCACAAATGTAATAGCGAATTGAATCAAATCTAGCATCATGATAGATCTCATCACCAACATCGAGTATTTCTTGTGCCGTAACCTCACCGTCAACCTTCCAGAAAACACCCTGTTTTTCCCACGTGATTTGATATGACATTTTCCCTCCAATTGAGTATCAGAGTGCATATTTACTAATACGCACACAAGCTATCTATAAAGACACGTTATTAAAATGAACATTGTAATCACAAAAGCTAACGGCCGAAGGTTTGCCTGCTTGTAGCTGCCGGGACAAAAACTTAAACAGTTAATATTATCTTTCGACTCGCGCAAGAGTAACGCCCATGGTAATAAACAATGAGCCGAATACACGGTTGAGCATCACCATAACTTGCGGGCTGGAAAGATAAGGTTTAGCGATATTTGCCATGACTGCGTAACTTAACATGACCAGTGTATCTATACTAAGAACCGTTGCACCAAGAATGAAATACTGCAACGCCATCGCTTGCTCGGAATTGATAAACTGCGGAAGAAATGCAGCCAGGAAAATAATCGATTTTGGATTCATCATATTGACCACAAACCCTTGCCTAATCAACTTACTCGTGGCAACGACCGCTGTTGAAGAGGAATTTTCCAAGTGAAGATTACTATTACTTAGAAACTTTGTTACGCCAAGATAGAGAAGATATGCAGCACCTAGATATTTGATAACGACAAATGCAAACGCCGAAGAAGCCAGCAAAGCACCAAGTCCCACAGAGACAATCAGCAAATGCACTAAAAGTGCCATTTGCAGACCAAGCAATCCTTTATTAGCCATTTTTAATCCGCCGTTAAGCGAATTACTTATCGAAGTAATTGTTCCAGCCCCGGGAGCAATACTGAAAATAACACAAGCAGCAACAAAGGCGAGCCACACATTAAAATCCATACATAATCCTATTTAATATCGTTATTTTCATATAATAACAAAAACAAGCAGACGTCCCAGTTAAGTAGCTCAATTTAGTCGGCTAAAATTGAGCGCACTTTAACGGCCAAAGGCTATTCGTTACCTTGCTAAGGTATTTTTAAATTCTATTTTTAGATCGTTAATCTCCCGAGTATAACGGGAGTTTTCATTATACTCTTCAAGATCTTCAATTAACTTATCCACTAATTTTCTCAAATCGAGATCAAGCCCCAAAGTTTCATGATCTAAAGACTGCAAACAAGTATTGATAAAACCAAACATAGTTTTTAAGTTTGCTTCATTAGCACATTTCATATTTTTTATGGAAGCTCTTGCAAAACTTCTAAGCGCACCAAGATAATTATCATTTTCAAGTTGGTTGACACCTTGAACATGGAAAACACCAGCTGCAATTTCATCAATATTTTTCTGAACTTTTTCTTCAAGCAATGTGATTTCAGCTTGCAAATGAAGCTCTTTTTCCTGGTATTTAAACTCTACTTCACTTAACTTTTTATTAAAGTGCTCACCTAACTCTTTCTTTAAAGAGGTTTCAATTGCATTATGCTCAATTTTCAAGAACCAGCGCTGATAAAATCCAATTAAAATCGCTAATACAAGCGCAGAGAATGCAAGAATTGCTACCGTCAGGATAATTAGCTGATTGAATGACTGAGTATAAAACTTATTAACAT
>NZ_CEZLMY010000170.1:0-747 GCF_983033635.1 Psychromonas sp.
GACCTGTATGGTTTTAGCAAGTAGTGACGGCCGTGGTGTGCATTTTAAATTGATTGACGGCGCCTATGATAGCGCTTCTTTTATCGGTGAAAATAAACTGCCTTTAGCTGTAGGTGAAGTTGAGCGTATTTACCGCAGTGCGGGATGTTATTGCTCCAGTTATTTAGGTGTCGATAAATACCGTCAAGTTATTCAAAATCTACGCAGCGGCCGCAAACTCAAAGATGTCCGTCAGCTGCAAAGTCGTTTCGCATTTAGTGACTTACCGACTCCGCATATCGACAAAGTGATTAACGGCACCATAGAAAAAAATCTCGATTTTGATGCTGTGAAACATATGCTGGTGGCTATTTCCAGTGATCACCTTGCGCGTAACAGTATTGAAGAAAAAGAGCAGATCAGCCTGAATAAAGAGGATATTAGCCATTGGCTAGCTGATATTCAGGCAAGCCGCGCCATTCAAAAAGTGGCGGATAAAATTTCTGTCTGGCAGAGTGATTTTAATAACCTCGAGAGCTTATTGATTAAACTGCAGCATCTGCATTTTGAAATAGTTAACCATCAGCAAAAGCTTGAACTGTTGCAGGAATCACGCATCGACAGCAAAGAGGTTACGCGTAAAGAGCTGGATAAACTCGAAGCCGAATTAAAAACAGACAGGGAATCTTTGCTCAAAGATATTTCCAAGATAGTGGCATTAATCGAAGCGGATCAAAGCCGTATTGATCTGCTTGATCAGGACAAGCT
>NZ_CEZLMY010000170.1:757-1559 GCF_983033635.1 Psychromonas sp.
AAGCTTAATTATGATGATAATGATGCCGCCAGTTTTCAACTGCAAGCCGAGCAAGCGCCGCGTATTCAGCAGCAACTCAATGAAGTGAATGAGGTTATTGAGGCGTTTGAAGGTAATATCAGTAAAATCCACGTAAAATTTGAGAAGTTAATCCAAGATTTAAAACTGCAAAAAGTAACAGATATTGCCAGCAATAAAGAGCAAACAGCAAATATTAAAGAGTCTGCGAATGTGCAGCTTGCGGTGATAAATGAAACCTATCAGCATCAACTTAATCAGTTAAATGAGTTATTAAATGCAAGCTACCTAAAGCTTAATATGCAGCAGCAGACCCTTGATAACAAACTCAGTCAGGCGCATCTGCAACAGCAGAATCCGACAATTGATAATGAGCTGTTAATTTCCATTGAAAACAATCAAGCTGATATTCGCGCCGCACATGAAACGCAAACAGTTATTTTGCAGAAGCACAATGTGTTAAACAGTCACTTAAGCGTGCTGGAAAAACAGCGTGAAAAACTACTCGATAAACACAAAAAAGATAACCGTCACCTTGAACAGCTTAAGCAGCAGTGTTTAGCCGTTGAGCAGCAGTTACTGCCGCAAGTCGGCTCGCTACAGCACTTTTTAGCGAATGAACCCCTGGCCGTCAATTGGAAAGATAATATCGGTCGTTTGTTATCAACAGAGCAACTGGCACGTACTGATTTAGACCCTAAATGGCGGGAGGAAACAGATAGTTTTTATGGTCTGCAGTTGGATCTGCAACAACTGCAGGATAGTGATCTGCAGCTTAATGAAA
>NZ_CEZLMY010000170.1:1569-5017 GCF_983033635.1 Psychromonas sp.
AACGTATAACAATTTCATGCAGTGGAAGCGAACGATGTTACTGTAATAGATAGCAGCTCTTGATCAGCAACTTGTAGAACTAAACAAACAGATAGAAGTGCAAAAGATAGAAATCAGTGAGATTAAACAAACACTGAAGCAGAATGAGTTAAAACTTGATCAGCTGAAAGTGCAGATGCAGAATTTATCTGATAAAAAGCACCTGGCGATAAAAGAGGTAAATACGGCTGTTGAAAGCCTGATTAAAGAACTTAATGTTTCGATAAAAAATAACAATAAGAAAATTGAACAATTTAAAGTCACTTCACAAGAGCAAAGATTTGAATTAAATAATCAGATGCTGGATCAGCGGATGGTGGTGGAATCGGATCGTGATAGCCAGCTTGAGCAGTTAGCAATACAGTTAGCGGCAATTGAAGAGAGCGCTAAAACCCGTTTGCGCGATTACAAAAAACAGAAAAACAGTGCGCTTAGCGATCTTGATCCTGATGGTGAAGTTGATAAACGCAGTAGCGAACGTAAAGCGCTTACCCTTGCCTTAGATGAGTGTGCTGTTTGGGCGCGTAAAGCGCGTGAATACACTCAATTTATGAATGAGCGTTATGTTCATCGCGATAAACTGGTTGAGCTTAACCAGAACCGGGAAATAGAGAAACGCGGTTTGCAAAACAGCCTTGAAGATCTATTGGCAGAAAAAGGGCAGTTGATAACAAGCAATCAAAAGTTACTTAAAAAACTTTCTGCACAATTACGGGATTCTCATGATCTGTTAACGCAGCTTAGTGAAAGCCAACGTTTGTGTGAAATGAGTGGTATTGAACAGCTCGCAAGTGACTCTGAGCCGAATAATGAAGCTGATTTGGCGGTAAGTTTTTGTTTCGATTGGCTGAAACAGTTTAAAGCCGTTGAAAAACGTTTAACTGAGCAGCTTAATCGCTTTAACGAATCATTTAGAAAAAACCATGCCGGCAGTGAACTGTTTGAAAACTGGCTTAAGTTAGTTGCCGATAATGATAATTATCAAGGTGCGAAAAGCCTGTTCAAATACCGCAATCCAATTACTGACTTGTTAAGCAGTGCCGAGCAGAAACAGAAAAATACCTATCAGTTGGTGACTGTTAACGCCAATATGATCAATGAGTTTTATCAGCATATCGAAAATTTCGGTCGCCGCATTAAAATTATCGGCAAACAGCTTTCCAAAAATGTTACCGCTTTGGCACATTTCGATGCGTTAGCGGATATCAATGTTTATACCGTGATGAAACAGGAAGAGCTGGAATACTGGGGGCCTTTGCAGCAGTTTGCAAAATTGTTCGAGCTGCATCGCGATGATCTGCGTGAAGGTATTGGCGAAATTCCAGATGAGCTTGTTTATGCAATGCAGAAACTCTCCGCTTATTTGCCAAGTGAAGGTTTTGTACTGGCGCATAATAATCTTTTTGATATCGAATTTACGATCACTGAAAAAGGGCAGTTAAAACACGCAAGAAATGCAAGGCAGTTGAAAAAAATCAGTTCAACCGGGCTTTCCTATTTGGCAATGTTATCACTGTTTGCGGGCATTTTAGGTATGTTACGTGGCTCAGGTGATACGCCATCTGTAATTATTCTGCCTGTCGATGAATTAGGTGAACTGGCTGCTGAAAATATCGACTTGTTACTGAAGATGTTTAATGAGAATAGTATCTCAATGTTATCCGCTTCACCGTCAACCGATCGTCATATCCTTTCTCTTTATGATCGTCACTATAAATTAAAAGATAATAAAATTTACCATGCGGAAATACCTATCTCCCGCTTGGATGAGTTATTAGCGCAACGTAAACAACAGGCTCAAGCTGCGCAAATTCACTCTGTGGAGGTTGAATAATGTTTAAACAAACCGTACAACAATTGCTAACTGGCGCGGTGATTTGTGAAACGGCTTTTGCCGATGAATTTGAGTATTTAAAAGAAAATGATAATAGCCAACGTGTTGCAGACTTTTTAGGAAATTTGGACAGAAATTTAACCTACTTAGACAGTGCTGACGCCTATTACTGCACCTTTCAACAAGTAGACCAGGATAACAGCGCGGAATTAACCGCTTTATTCAGTGAGGTACGCAGCAGTTTCCGCCCGTTAGTTGAATTTTTAGAGCTGTTATTAACGGCAAGCCAGACAGATTTGCCGCTGCGGGCTAAATCTGTGGTAAATATTAATGAGCTGTTCGATCCGTTTGAGCATGATCAGACACTGCGTGAACAACTGCGCCGTTTAACATCGGTCAAACCTTTTAAAACCAATAAATTAGAAACACGCGAGCAGCTGGTTTTCATCTTCCAAAAACTAGAAGAGATGGGCTATTTAGTACGTAAAAATGCCGGCAGCAGCCGTTATTATGCAAGCGCGCGTTTTGATATTATCTATCTGCTAATCGAATTTTTAAATGACTCGGAACGTGTTGAGTTGCCGGAAAATGAGCAACAGCAGCAAGAGGAGTTGCTTTTTTAATGGCGGGTTATGATGCTGGAGATGTTGCTGAATTATTGAGACAGATTGGTTCGAACTCGCAACTGCTTGCCGATGCTTATGTGTATGGCTCGATTGCTGGCGATCAGCTCGATTCAGGTAAACTCAATATATTGCAGAAAAAGGGCTTATTACGCCCCGATGACGAGCCGGGTGATTACCGCGTAACTGCCGAATTAAAACGCATGCTCAACCGCTTAATGCGCAAACAGAGCAGTTATCGGCAATTAACCGATATGGGTAAAGTGATTGATATCTTAGACGATACAGTTAAAGATTTTCAAATGTCGCTGCACAGCAATCAACAGGATGATGCCGAGTATTACTTCGACCAGTTAGATGATCTGCTTTATGAAGCAAAAGACAATCTTAATGTCAGTTTAGATAATATGCATTATGCCATCTCCAGCCAGTTTGGTTTTGTCAGCACCTTAAGCGCTAAAGTACGTGAAAATGAAAAAGCGCTCGATTATGCCCAGAAACTATTAACTGAGTTACAGCAGATTGATCCCGAATCCTGTTATGAGTGGACCAACTGGGCTTGTCCGATTGATTTTGCGCGCAAAATAAGTGGATTTATATATTGGTTTAATCAAACGCTGGCACGCCTGCGTTTTATTATCGACAATATGCGCCTCAGTCTGTTCAGGCTGCGCCGTGATGAAAAACAGGCCAGCTTATTGCGAAATATGGCGCGTTATCTGCGCAAACATCCGGAGTTTGAAATCAGTGAAACACTGTTTGAAGATCAAAACCTGGATAATAGATTAAAATTTGCCCCCGCGCTTAAACTGAAAACCTATGTTGATATAAAAAACAGCGCTATTGAAGAGCCTTTAATCAAGATCGTGCAGGCGCTGCGTAAACAAGCAAAACCAAGTGCACTTAAAGAGCGAGAAACCGCCAGCGTTGAGATCACGTCGATTGAGAAAAA
>NZ_CEZLMY010000170.1:5027-7629 GCF_983033635.1 Psychromonas sp.
CAAACGGAATTACTGTTTGAACAGGCAATCACAACAGGGCTGCCTATCTCTGCGATTAATTACTGGCAGAATGAGTTACAAAACAGCTCACAAACAGCGCAAACAATAGAGCCGCAAGCCTGGATTGAACTGGTATTTAGCAGTTATTGTAAATTAACGCTTGAGCAGCAAGATGCACTGGATATTAAAATGAAAGGTGTGCAAGTTGCCGGCACCACAGATAACTACAGTTACAGTGATGTGCAGATTGTTTTAAAGGAAAGCATTTAACTAAATCGTATTGTAGAGGCCTGCATGAACAAAGCACTGTATCAATTCTGCCAGACAAACTTTAAAACCTTAACGCACGGCAAGTTAAAACTGTCGAGTTTATTAAAGCGTTTACATAACGATTATGGTTTTGGCGTAATTGACGGTGACTATCTGCACTTTAATGAGCGGGACAGAGCGTTTTTAATTGAGCGGGTGTTATCTGAAAATAGCGCGCATCTTTTTCGAGAGCCATATCCAGCTGCGCAGAGCCGGCAGCAAAGCGCGCAAACTCAGCGTAACGAAAAAGCGCAGAGTTATGCTGTCAGTCGGGATTTTATCCTGATTAACAACCTGCAAATACTGCAGCTCAATAATCAACAATTCCCCGTTACTCCCTTTAGCTCTTTAGGTGTGTACCTTAAAGCAGACGAGATAAGCTCAGTTGAACATCAGAAGATTGTGTTGGTGGAAAACCTGGCAATAATGGCGAATCTGTCGGCTCTGAATATTCCTGAATGTCTGCACAAAGCGCTGTGGCTGTATCGCGGGGATATTAATCCGGAACAGCAAACTTCTACGGCTTATCAGTTTTTCAGACGTTTTAAAGATTGTGACAGACATCAACTGATCTGCTTTAGTGATTTGGATCCGGCAGGTATACAAATCGCACTGACCTGTGATGCCGATTACTGGTTAACAGCGCAAGACAGCAATGTTATCAATATCGAGCTGCAAGGCGATGAAAATGAGTGGTTTAAGCAGGAAAGGGCGATTAAATATCTGGAAAAGAGAACGGATTTGCCCGAAAAATGCCAAATAGCATTTTCACAAATGTGCAGTGTTCGAAAAACCATAAAACAGGAGCAGATGCTCGCACATAATATAAAGCTGGGTTTGTTTGACCTGTAAATGTATTTAGCAACCATCGACAGATACTCTAAAAATATTTCGATCTCAGCATTGCCCATTGTCTCCGGGTGTTTAAGTTTATAAAACGGATGTAAGACAAGATCCAATAGCTGTACGTTTTTTCTGTTTTAAAGGGATAATGGCGGCTGCGAATAAGCATGCGAAAGGGATCCATAAAACAGATTGGAATCTGTTGATATTATTTCTCGCACATCGAACATAATAACCTCCATACTGTATTTACAATCAGTAAATATAGCCTGTTTTGTCAATAAAACTACAAATTACGTCACCGCGCCTGTTTTGCCTAGAATCTGACAAAAGCGTCACTGCGAAGGTTATCAGGGGACTTTTTGAATACCCTTTGTAAAAGAAAGGGTTAGATGTGCTTTAAAAATGTGCATATCTTCCTTGTGACGCATTTGTCGATTCACGATTTTGCTAAAAACGTTCACAATTTATTGAATTAATTTGATTTTTTGTTTATTGTGATGTTTTAAATAATTAAGATATACAACGGGGCAATTGCGTCACTGTGATGTATATAAAGCTGTTATAAAAAAGGTTCAAATGAATTATTTAGCAACCAGCACTGGGCAACGATTTGTAACTTCTGACGGAGCGAATTTAAAGGTTCAGTTAGAAGATGTTCTTGAAGTTGTCGAAGGCGCAGAGCAAATACCTGAAAATGCAAAAGATGCAGTTAAAGATTTTATAGAAACTAACTTTTATGAACTGGTCGAAAATGTTAAAGATGTATCAGATTATGAAGTCTCTAATTTTCTAATTGAAAAGTTTCCTGAATTTATCAGTTACGTTGAGTTTGCGTTCAAGAATTTTTTATAACAAGGCATTGAAAACGGAACTAAAACAGTTGGCTAAGTTTCGCTTCGCTCCACATTATAGCCAACCATTTTAGTCCGCTTAATGCGGCGTTAGTGCTCTTACATTGAGGTATATATGTGTATAAATGGATTTATGAGATTTCTGTTCGTTATTGTTGTTTCGAACTTAGTTTTGGGCTGTGATGGTTCATCAAATGAAGAGGGGGGCGTGTGCCCTACAGTGGTTGAACCTGCGTTCTTTGTCCAAGTTTATGACCAATCGACTCAAGCACGAATCGATTGCCAAGCCACGGTTACTCTTTTAACACCAACCAGTGAAATCGTAGAAGAAAACCTTACGGAATATGGTACATGCGAGGATTTAGGAGATAGCGAGATTGGTCTAGGTTGGCAATCAGGTTTATACGATGTTCGAGTTGAAGCAGAAGGTTACGAAGAGTGGTATCAGCAAGATGTTGAGGTAACAGAAACAGGTGTCCCTTGTAATCAACCAATTACAGTCCACTTGCACATCGAAATGGTGCCACTAACCAACTGAGCACTAATCGGGTAGCCGGAGGTATCTAGCCTCCAGCCCCCACACCACCCTGCATGCG
>NZ_CEZLMY010000171.1:0-7607 GCF_983033635.1 Psychromonas sp.
AATTGATGCAGTTATTTTTCTATTTATCTTTGAGGTTATTTTATTATGAAGTCAAACACTTCCGTGTTGCTTTCTGTCGCAGTTGCGATTTTAGGTTATATCGTTATTTCAGTATCAGGTATAACAATCCCTGGCGAATTATCATTTGCAATTGGCGCTTTGGCAAGTGGCCTTACAATCCAATTTATCCGCACCAAAAAGTCTACCGGCTCAAGCAGTGAAGCAAGTGATAGTGATTTTGCTACCACAACACTTTATGTAGGTAACTTACCTTACCGCGCAAACGAGATGGCTATCCGCACTCTTTTCTCTGAACACGGTAAAGTACTTTCTGTTCGTTTAATGAAGGACAAACATACGGGAAAACGCCGTGGTTTTGGTTTTGTTGAGATGCCAGAGAAAGACGCAGCAAATGCAATTAATGCATTAAATGAACAAGAGTTCCAAGAACGTTCATTAAAAGTACGTGAAGCAAACGAACGCGCACCACGCCCAGAGGACAATGAAGAAGCTTAAATTTTAAGTTAAGCCTCTACTATAAACGCCCTGCTGGGCGTTTTTTTATGCCTGTTAAAAAGCCCCGTTATACAAATATTTAAACTAAACTAAACTAAACTGAAACATATACCCAAACAATCCCTATTACCCAGTCATCCAGCGTAAAAAACGCTTTGAAACCAGCCGATAAGGAGCTAGTTATGCATTTAGATGGCAGTGTTTTGATTCTAATATTTGTGGTGTTATCACTATTGCTTGGTGCGTTGGTAAAATCCCTGCCCAAAGTCCTCACTTCACCTTACAGTGTTGTTTTGCTGCTTGCCGGGTTAAGCATAGGTTTATACAGTCGCACGGCGCACATGGAGGAAAACTTACCGGAACTGAGTTTGGCATTAGCAGAGCTCGCACAGGTCGATCCACACCTGATATTACTGCTATTTTTACCGACCCTTATTTTTGAATCTGCATTTGCCATGGAAACCCACCTGTTTTCACGTATGGTCAGCCAGATAGCCATCCTGGCCGTACCGGGGTTAATACTCACTACCATTTTAACAGCAGCTTTAGCTCATTATTTTTTCCCTTGGCAATGGTCATGGACAGTGTGCTTTTTATTTGGCGCATTAATTAGTGCTACCGATCCGGTTGCTGTTGTTTCATTACTTAAAGAGGTCAGTTCGCGTAAACGCTTAGAAACCTTAATAGAAGGTGAATCCTTGTTGAATGACGGCACTGCAATCGTTTTATTCACCCTCTTTTACAGCCTGTTAAGCTTAGGAGGAGAGCCTAGTTTTGATGCGCTAGCTATTTCGGGCAGTTTTTTATCGGTGGTTTTATTCGGTTTGATTATCGGTTTAGCGGTCGGTGCTATTGTTTTATTATGGATCGGACGTTTATTTAATCAACCAACCATTGAAATAACTCTGACTATTTCAGCTGCTTATATTGCCTATTTTATTGCCGAGAATATTTTCCATGTTTCCGGCGTGGTAGCCGTTGTTGCATTAGGTTTATTACTTGCCAGTGTTGGACGCACCCGAATATCACCAGAGGTTGCTGATTTTCTACATCATTTCTGGCAGATGATGGCGCATATAGCAAATACTTTAATCTTTATTTTGGTTGGTATAATTATCGCTTCACGCATTCGTTTAGATGTGCAGGAATGGTGGATAACCTTAGGCGGATTGTATATCGGTATTCAACTGATTCGCGCATTTTCAGTGTTCGCGTTTATGCCGCTATTAAAACGTATCGGCATTGGCATCAATAGAGCAAAAGCAATTGTGCTGGTGTGGGGCGGTTTGCGGGGCGCGGTCTCTTTAGCATTGGCATTAATCATCGCCCAGGATACTATGCTACCCAAAGAGCTCGGCGATCAGGTGCTGTTTTTAACTGCAGGTATTGTGGTACTGACTATCGTTATTAATTCCAGCACTATGACCATGGTTTTAAGATATTTAGGATTAGATAAACTGCCACCAGCCAAACAAGCAAGCTTAGAGAAAGCGCAATTCAGCGTTAAACAACGTCTCTTAAACGAATTACCTTTATTGCAACAGAATGAATTTTTACAGCGCGCTAATTGGTCCTGTTTAACTCAACCGCTCAATAAGATACACAAGCCAAGTGAAGTGCCGAGCTCAACGCAAATACAAGATACTGATTTACGTATCGCCTTTAGTCGGCGTTTATTAGAAACAGAACGACAATTTTACTGGTCACAATTCAAGCAAGGGGCATTAACTGGGACTGCCACTAAACAATTAGTTAATGCGGTGGAAGTGGCATTAGATGGTGATCCGGAAATATCGCCGCGTAATACCTTATTTGAGTTTTGGAAAACGCCAAGTTATATACGCTGGTTTAATCATGTTCCTTTTTTGAATCGAATAATTGTGCGCTTATCCTTTGAACGGTTAGCACTTAGTTACGATACCGCCCGTGGTTTTATTCAAGCGCAGGAAGAGATAGAAAAATATGTGCCATCTTTATCCCCCTCGGATCAAGATGCTAAAGCTGCAATAAGTGATATCGCGTTAAACAAACAACATACACGCCTGCATATTCAAGAACTTCGTGACAATTTTCCGGAGCTTTCTTACAGCTTAGAGACCCATTCAGCGCATCGTTTAATGCTTAATTTAGAGAGAGTTTATCTTGATGATTTAATCAACGAGGGAGTCTTAGATGAAAGTGAAGCTAATATACTGACCAAAGAGATCGAGCATAAATTAGCGAACCTGCATCCAATGCCGCATAGTATTAGCGCAAAAGAGATCAGCAAACAACTGAGATCAATGCCCTGGTCAAAAGGCATTAAAGATAGAAGTATCGCTTTATTAGGCAAACTGGCAAAACGGCAAATATATAACAGTGGTGAACTAATCTATCGTCAAAATAGGCATACATCATCCATTGCCGTGGTTATGCATGGCAAGGTAGATCTCGTTTGTGTATCAAGAGAAGAGATAGTCGAATCAGGAGAAATAATTGGCATTTATGCGTTTTTAACTGGCCGCTATAAAAACAGTGCAAAAGCAATTACGCCTGTTGAGTTAATCTGGTTAGATATTAATAAACTGAAAAAAATTATCGCCAAAGATACTCATTTAGGTGAAATGTTTGCAGAGCATTTAGAACATGAAACCCATGAAACCCATCAATAAATCTCAACATCTTTAATTTAAAATAAAGGGGCAAATAGCTTGCTGTAGATAAGTGCTCAAGGGTCACCAGGCGCAAATTAATGGCTACCTTTATAGTTGCGCATGTGAGCAGTTATCCAGCCTAGTGCTCAGACTGGATAGTCTGGTGAGATATGTAAGGCGGCAGATTTAAATCGCCTCCTTTATTGTTTTTCTTAACCATTGATGAGCAGGGTTTTGAGTAAACTTCTTGCCCCATATCATGTAAAAATCAATGGGTTTAGTTGCAAAAGGAACTGCTAATACTTGTAAATCAAAAAGAGGAGCAAACTGTTCAGCATAACGCGAAATAGTTAAGCCAATAGCATCGGAATTTTTTACTGTTGCTAACATGCTCATCATTGATGACTGCTCCGTTAACATTTTTCGCTCAGGTAACCTTTCTAGTGAAATCAGTTCGAGTCCCGTTGAGTTTAAGCGCTTAAGCGTAAGAAAAACGTGTTTTTCATGCAGGTACTGCTCTTTTGACACACTTGCATTGATGCGGGGATGCCCCTTTCTCACCACACAAACGGCTTTATCAGAAATTATTTTTTCAAATTCCCAGCTACCTTCACTAGGTGGAGCTATATCAATTAAAAGATCTGCTTTTTCCAGTTCAAGTATACGAGCCATTTCCTCTGCATTACCGGAGCTTTCTTTAAAGGTAATGCTTAGAGATAAATGAGTTAAGATCTTCTGTACTGACGGGAGTAATGTTTGGATGATGTAGTCGGCGGTTATAACCTTAAATTCACGTTGAGACATTTCAGCATCAAAACCGGAAACACTCGATAACAGCTGATCTATCCTATTCATCGGATCTATTAAGTTTTTATAAAGATCTTGCGCTGCAGAGGTAGGCGCTATGCCTCGGCCTACTCGAATAAACAGAGGCTCTCCCACGACTTTTCTAAATCTTGTAATGGCATTACTCACCGAAGATTGATTCAGATTCAGCTCTTCTGCCGCTTGAGTAATGGAGCCTGTACGGCAAACCACCATAAAGACACTTAACAGATTTAAGTCAATATTTTTATCATTTCCCATCAGAAGCCCAATGCATTCACCAAATCAATATTACAACACGCTTTAGATTCATTTAAAAATAGTTTCGAGTATTTATACTGGCTTTATATCGAATAAGGACGCTTTAACCATATATTTAACTTGCGGAGAAATTTATGAAACTTATTAACAGATCACAACTAGCTACTATTATCTTAACCGGTATTGCTCTGATGGTTACGGTATCAAGCGTTAAGGCTGATGATTATAGCGGCTGGCGTATTGGTGGCGGATATGATGCAGTCTATAGCGCAGACTTGAGCGGTGTTGGCCATGGTATACGCTTTGAAGGCGGATATGAATTTAACCGCATAGTGGGCATCACAGTTGCTCAGTCATTTGTTGATGGCGGTACTGCCGGTAAGTACGATCATGACTACATTAACAGCTCGTCAGTAGCTGCGGAGTTTGGCTATACATGGAGCTTCTCTGGTTTTGATATGAAGCTTTATGACTCGATCGGTATTGCATACAGCAGCACTGATTCAACTTCTAACTCATCGTTTTACAGTAGAGCTGGTGTACGTTTTACGCTTGATAATGGCATCTACATAGATCCGTCAATTGCTATCCAAAACGTAGACGATCCATCGTGGGATGGTTGGCAAGAGGAGGCTATCACACTATCAATTACAGCTGGTTACAAGTTCTAATTAGTAACTACATTAAATCTGTTTTAAAGCTGGAATCGAAAAACACGGCTCATATAAAATGTGCTGTATCACTTAATCGGCTTCTTTTTAAACCAGTAGGGGATATCCAATGAAAAAATTAACAGCAACAATAATCGCGCTAGCAAGCGTCGCTTTAGGAGCTTGTTCAAGTACCCCCACAGCACAAGTAAGTACAACTGAACTATGTGGTTCATACCACGGCTTACACTCAGAGGCCGATGTGAAATTTAAACACAAAATGTCACGCGAAGAGTTAGGCCACGTCATTATTGATCGTGGCATAGAGCTACATTCTGAAATGTGTTTAGAAGCAGGTAAACTGACTCGTAAAGCTGAAAACGCTAAAATTATTGCAATACTACTTTGGTAGCAATATTAGCTCGATTAACAGGTTATTCTGCTAAATCAATTAGGAACGCAAACTCTCTGGCGATATCTTCAAAGTGTTTAAAACGCCCTGATTTACCGCCATGCCCTGCTTCCATATCAGTATATAAGAGCAACTGATTTTGGTCGGTTTTCAGTTCCCGTAATTTAGCTACCCACTTAGCAGGCTCCCAGTATTGTACTTGTGAGTCATGTAAGCCAGTGGTCACTAACATGTTTGGGTAGTCCTGCCCGACAACCTGGTCATAAGGGCTGTACGAAAGCATATAGTGATAATAATGTTCCTTATTAGGATTACCCCACTCATCATATTCTCCCGTAGTTAGCGGAATTGATTCATCTAACATAGTGGAAACGACATCCACAAACGGCACTGCAGCAACGATCCCTTTATAAAGTTCAGGTGCTTGGTTAATCACCGCCCCCATTAGCAGTCCACCAGCACTACCGCCCATCGCAAAGACCTTCTCTTTTGCGCCATAACCTAATTCGACAAGCGATTTGCTGACATCCACAAAATCATTAAAGGTATTTTGTTTTTTCAGTAGTTTACCCTCTTCATACCAGCTGCGGCCTAACTCTTCACCGCCACGAATATGAGCAACTGCATAAACAAAACCACGATCTAACAGGCTTAAATTTGACGAGCTAAAACCGATATCCAAACTATGTCCGTAGGAACCATAAGCGTAAATCAATATTGGATTTTGATGATTAAACAGCTCTTTGCGATAAACCAGTGAAACAGGCACCTTGATCCCATCACGCGCGGTAACCCAGACACGTTCACTTTGGTAATCTTCACTTGCAAACTCCCCCACCACCTGACTTTGTTTTAACAGCTTGGTTTCCCCCGTATCGAGATCTAACTCATAAACCGTTGCCGGCATAGTAAAGGAAGTATATTGATAGCGGAATTTTGAGGTGTCAGGTTCGGGATTGTAGTGACTGAAGACGGTATAAACAGGATCGTTAAAAGAGAGGGTTTTCGATTCCCCGGTTTTATGATTAATTTGACGTAATACAGGCAGTCCCGCTTGACGCTCTTCGACAATTAACCAGTCACGCATCAACTCATAACCTTCCAGCAATATATTTTCACGCGCTTCGATAATGGTTTCCCATAAATCGGCATTTTCATTGGTCAATGAATCAGAGGTTTTTAAGGCAAAGTTTTTGCCGCTGTTATTGGTGCGGATATAGAACTTATCTTGGAAATGATCGATGCTGTATTCATGATCGCCCTCTCGTGCTAAAAATGGGACAAACTGCCCTGTTGGCTTTGTCGCATCTAACACTAAACACTCAGAGGTAGTAGTGCTATCGATACAGATTACCAGATATTTTTCAGATCGCGTTTTATAAATATTGACATAAAATGTGTCATCTGACTCTTCATAAACCAGCAGATCATTTTCGATATTATCGCCTAATGTATGGCGGTAAACTTGGTAGGGTAATAATGTTTCAGGGTGTTTTTTAACATAAAAAATCGTTTTATTATCATTCGCCCAAACCACTGCCGACACATCTTCAATCACATCAGCCAGCTCTTCACCTGTCGATAAATCTTTAAAACGCAGGGTATATTGACGTCGACTGACAACATCTTCTGAAAAAGCCATCAGCATAGAATCAGTTGATAACGCCAAATCACCCAATTGGTAATAATTATGATTTTCTGCGCGTTCATTACAATCTAAAATAAGCTCTTCCGGCGCATCCATTGACCCTTTACGACGGCCATAAATGGTAAACTCTTTGCCTTGCTCATAACGCGACACATACCAAAATCCTTTTTTGAAATAAGGCACAGATTCAAGATCAGGCTCTTGACGCGCAACCATCTCGTTATACAGCTCAGTTTGCAGTCCAGCTAATGGCGCCATCTCTTGCTCAGTGAAGGCATTTTCTTGCTTTAGATAATCTAAAATCTCCGGCGTTTCTCGATTATCATCACGCAACCAGAAGTAATCATCACTACGTTGATGACCATGAATATCATGAATGTGACGTTTTTTTAAGGCGATAGGTGCTTCGAGTTTAGTTTTTGAATTCATGCTCAGCTCTGATAAATAGAAGATGTATAGATATATATACCCATGTTACTTCAAGATGCAAAATCAGCAAGTCAAATTGTACTTAGATGCTAGGCATAACATTGAAGTATAGTTGTTCTACATTGAGATTTTATAACGACGCAGATGAGTGCAATTTGGCTTGCCCTGCGGGGGCTCAGCTCGAAAAGCCCTCATGCAGTGCCTTATTCTGCTCTCCGAGCTGAGTCCTGATA
>NZ_CEZLMY010000172.1:0-7547 GCF_983033635.1 Psychromonas sp.
AACATTACTGTGCTCAGCGGTTCTGTTTCTTTGTGCTTCCTGTACGAATGAATCCGGCGTTAATGACCCCAAAGTTAATGAACCCGAAGCTTTTGAACTAACCATTATCAGCACTAATGATGTGCATGGTTATGGCTTAACACCAACTGATGAAACTATCGGTTTCAGCCGCATGGTGGGTTATGTAAATACGCTTGAAGAGCAAGGAAAAGAGGTTCTGCTGCTTGATGCGGGAGATATGCTCGCCGGTAATGCAGTTACAAACCTTGATAAGGGAGCAAGTGCGATTGAGGCATTAAACGTTGTCCAATACGATGCCATGACGATGGGAAATCATGCCGTAGATTTTGGTGAGGAACGATTCCTGGTACTACAAACGAAAAGGAATTTCCCATATGTGGTCGCTAACCTTTTCCCAGCAGGAGAAAACAGTGAAAACGGTGAGCCTATTTTTGAACCTTATAAGATTAAAGCGATCAATGATGTCAATGTCGCTATCGTGGGTCTGGTTACACATCAATATTCTGGCACAGAATTTTATTACGAAGATCCAGTTGTCACCATGAACAAGCTGATGCCTGAATTAGAGGCACAGGCAGATGTAATTCTTGTTATTGCCCACTTAGGTGATGAGGTGAGCGAGCTTAGTTCCACACGTCTTGCAGAGCAGGTAAAGGGAATAGACGTTATTCTTGATGGACATGACCATGTTGCCACACCTGAAGGTAGAGTGGTTGGTGGTACACTTATCGTTAATTCCGGTGACAATATGACAAATATTGGTCGTACAACTATCTCTATCGTCGGTGATAAGGTAGTTTCTAAATCGGCTCGACTTGTGGACATGACGGATGAGACATTAAAAAGTTCTGATGATGAAGCTGTATCTGCCGTTCTTGACGCCATTAAAGTGAACGCTGATGCCGTATTAAGTGAAGTGGTTGCCGTTTCACCAGTCCGTCTTGAAGGAGAAAGAGCAATCATCCGTACAGGTGGTACAAACCTTGGACGACTGGTTAGCGACGCTTTCAGAACGAAAAGTGGTGCAGATATCTCTCTTATGAACTCAGGTTGGATCCGCGCAAGTGCATCAGCAGGAGATATTACTCTGGGAGATGTATATAATATTCTGGGAATGGCGGAGCAAACGGGTGGGCTAGTCACTATTCCAATGACAGGCGAACAAGTGCTTACTGCCCTGGAAGCGAGCTTTTCAGCAGACTATGTAGCGGAAACTGGCTTTGAGCAAAACGGCTTTTTAATGCAGGCAAGTGGCTTAACATTCGATGTTGATCCGACAAAAGATGTTGGTAAGAGAATCAGTAATGTTTTCGTTGGCGAGCAAGCATTAGTTGCAGACCAAACATATAGTGTTGCTGTCGTAGAGCTGCTGAATCAAATTGCTGCCATGTATGGAATGCCATATTATGCTGGCGAAAAAATAGAGTCGCACGGGGAAACTACCGATATCCTGGCTGAGTATCTAAAAACTGAAGAAGATGCTTTCACACTTATCGAAGATACGAGAATGAACATCATCAAATAATATTCAACTTATATTAGTTATAGTGTCGGGAAGAGCAAACTTCCCGACACTAATTCAAAGATTCCAGAAGTATCTCCTGCATACTTTCACTGCTTGGTTCCCCCCCAGATTCAAATAAATATTATTGATGACTTTATTGATAAAGAAAACTGTTTTGAATACCTGTCCAGTGATTTTGATTATATCTTTGATGCCATTGACAGTATTCTCGCTAAAGTCGCTTTAATCGCACATTGCAAACGCAATAAACATAAATAGGTCACCCATTAGTAAGCTTCGGTCAAGCAGGTATGTTAATTTCCTTGGTTTTTTTCCAAGTAATTGATCGTACTTAAAGCGCTAATTTGTTGCTAATTAATACACACCTAAAAATCACGATGTTGGTGTCAATATGCACCAGTCACCCATCTGAATTAAAGCGGTGTAGTCATGCAATGCTGTATGGCTACTGCTCTTGGCTTTATAAGCCTCAGTAATTATTTCGTGCCAACGGTAATCCAGTTCTTTGCAGATCTTTCTGCAACTTAACAAGTCTATGGTTCGGTTTTATTTAAACCGTCCAACCCGTTATGGCTTTAACGCTGGGCATATCTTCTTTACAACAAATTAAATGGTATCGTTCAAGGCTCAATCAAGTCTAATGGTTTTACCAACCCCATGTGTAACTCATGAACGATGCCAAATTCTTAACAAAATGCTTTTTCAACTTCAAACGCTACTTTGTCTCGTAACACATAAAAACAAGCTCTGGCTAATTTATGTGCCACTGTTTTAATGGCAATCGTTTGATTAGTTTTAGCTAATTTCCGTTGATAATAGCTTTTAACGGTTTTGTTATAACGAATGGCAAAATTGGCAGCTTCTACAAATGCCCAAGCTAAGTATTTGTTGCCATTCTTGGAATTGGTTTTACCTTTCTTTTTACCGTTGCTATAACGAGCACCACTGACGCAACGGCAATATGAAGCGTAATTCCCAACTTTATTAAATCGATGAATATCACCCGTTTCTAACATGATAGTGAGTGCTAGAATATTGCCGATACCGTCAATGGTTAGCAGTTGTTGAAAATCCTTGCTTAATTTCACTTGTGTTAATGCGATTTTTCTAATGTTTTTATTTGCTCTTTTAGGCAGTTCATCACGACTAAATTACAAATTGTCGCCTGTGCTGTATTTGCTAATGGGAAATGCTTTTCTATTGCTTCTGGAGTTAATTGTTTTATCTTATTGTTGCTCATTTTGTAACTCAGATGGCGCATGTATAACCCTTGAATAGACAAAAAAAGGCGGGACAGCCAAACTTTTTTTTTAAATCCCCACGCTCGCTTATTCCCGGATATAACCATCACTAGTGCCTGCTTAGTAATCCATACTATTAGGAAGGCATGCACTCATTGTGTACGAATATTTTCCCGGAACATTACGATGTTTATCGCTTTAGTTTCGACACGGTGAGTGCCTCAAACTCGCTAACGAATACTCAGGGCTCGCAAATACTGCTCATTATATTGCTTTCGAAGAGTTTGAGATGCATGCAATTGTAATGAAGGAGGTTTGTATGATTTCACATTTAGATAGTGTCGATTATAAAGCATTTATTGGGTTGGATTGGGCGGACGATAAACATGATGTCTGCGTGCAAGATGAGGATACAGGGAAGCGTGAATTTGCAGTTATTCAACATAATATAAATGAAATAGAGTCTTGGGCTAAAGGGTTGTATCAACGTTTTGGAGGTCAAATTGCCATTGCTGTTGAGCTATCTAAAGGGCCAATAATCTACGCTTTGCAACACTTCTATTTTTTTACCATTGTCCCAATTAATCCAACAACATTAGCTAAATATCGTACGGCATTCAAATCTAGTAAAGCTAAAGATGATCCGACTGATGCCGAATTTGCTTTAGAGCTTATGCTGCGTTACCCCGAACACTTTAAACCTCTAGAACTACAAAGTATTCAAATGAGAAAGCTCATGTTTTTGGTTGAACATCGGCGAAAATTAGTTGATGACAAGCAGCGAATAAACAATCAAATAATCAATGTACTCAAACAATACTATCCAGAAGTCCTTGAAATGTTTGATCATCGTGACTCACAAGCATTTTGTGCGTTCGTTCTACGATGGCCAACGTGCCAACATGCAAAACGAGTTCGAATATCCACTTTTAGTAAGTTTTTCCATGTGCATGGAATCTATAAACTGGCTAATATTGAAAGGCGGATATCAATAATCCAAAACGCTACGCCATTGACTGATGACGAGGCCGTTGTTGGAACTCATTCAACCTTAGCGGTAATTTACGCAAAGCGTATTTCTGAAGCTATGGCTAATATTCATCACTATGACAAGCTAATTAGTGATGTGATGTCAGAGCTTCCAGATGCCGTTATTTTTGAGGGGTTACCTGGTGCAGGAAAGTGTTTATCACCTCGCTTGTTAGCCGCTTTTGGCGACCGAAAAGATAGGTTTAACTCAGCGAAGGAAGTGCAGCAATATACTGGCATTGCCCCTGTAACTCAACGCAGTGGGAAGAAAATGTGGGTGCATTGGCGATGGCACAGCTCTAAGTTTTTACGTCAGTCATTCATTGAATGGGCCGATCATTCAAGGCGAGAATCTTACTGGGCCAATCAAAATTATTTGAAACAAAGGGCATCAGGTAGTACTCATCAAGTAGCGGTTCGAGCACTGGCTTTTAAATGGATACGAATCGTTTATAGATGTTGGAAAGATAGCAAACCATACAACGAAGTTCGGTATTTGAATGCACTGAAAGAACGAGGATCACCACTCGTAACAGGTTGAATTATTCTTGACTGATGCCTCAGGGCGTGAAGCGAGCTTGGTAGTGGCCAAATAAATTTAGTCACTTATTTTTAGTTTGTAACTCATATTATAATGGGGGCGTTTGCGACTTAGCTTTCTATCTCGGTTTGGGGCATAAAGCGCCTTAGCTTTTAATCACAAAAGGCGAGAACTAAACCCCAGTACATAGCACAAAAAAATAGTCATTCAATAAGCTTTCTAAGAGCGTCATAAGTTGCTTCAGTGATATTACTGCATATGTTGTTTTTGTCGCTGCAATAATTTACCTTGGCTGGTGGATTGTTTTTTCTGTCCCGCATAAAGATTGAGTGTATTAAAAACGCCTTTTAATCCCGATGCGGTGTAATCTAATTCAATTTTAGGCAGTACAATTTGATGCTTTTCAGGAAATAATGCTTCAACCGCTTGCGACAGAAGTTCATATAATCGCTTAAGGTTAATTTTATGTGTTTGGCCTGTTTCGTTAAACAACCAGTTGGTGATCGCTATAAAGTCATCAAAAGGGTTATCAGCCAATAGATAAGCTAATGAATGTTTAAAGCGGCCTGAATTGCCTATCATATCCCAATATCGTGCAAAGCGATTTACCAGCTGCATGGTCGCAAAATCAATACGGTCTGTACTTAATATATTAAAGGGTGGAAGGGGACTGAAACGTAGATCAAAGGCTTCAGTGTGTCGGATAACCGGAGTACCTCTGAGGCGCTTTAAAATCCCCATTTGAATTTCATGAGGTTGGCATTGATAAAGTTGGTCGAAGCTGTCTTTGAAAGTGTCGAAGGTTTCACCCGGTAGCCCAAAAATAAGATCGGCATGAATATGCGCAGTTGTATTCTCTTTTAACCAAATCAAATTTTGTTTTGATTTCGGGTTATTTTGTTTACGGCTAATATTGGTTTGCACCTCTTGGTTAAAGGTTTGAATACCCACTTCAAATTGCAAACTGCCTTTGGGGAACTGCGTTAACATTTCTTTTAATTTTCTCGGCAGGTGGTCTGGAACCACTTCAAAATGCAGATACAAATCATCCGTCATTCTATCTAAGAAAAACTGCATTATTTGCAGTGAAGTATTAATATCTAAATTGAAGGTTCTATCAATAAATTTAAAATTACGTGCACCTCGTTGGTACAGCGTTTCCATTTGCTCTAGGAATACTTCTAACTCATATGGATTTGATTTAGTGTCTAAAGATGACAAACAAAATTCACATTTAAAGGGGCAACCACGCGACGCTTCAACGTACAGTAAGCGATTTTTTAAATCTTCATCGCTATAATATTGATAAGGCATCTCAAGATTTTTTAATTCAACAGGTTTAGATTTAAGGACTTTACGATCAGGCTCGTTGTTCTTAATAATATCCTTACATAACTCATAAAAACTGATCTCTGCCTCGCCCGTTAAAACATAATCCGACGCTTGAACAATTGCTTGCTGTTCAGATTCATAACTCACTTCAGGGCCACCCAATACCACCTTGACTTCTGGCGCAATGACTTTTAATAGACTCACCACATTGGTGGTTTCTACTATATTCCAGATATAAACCCCAAAGCCTACGATATCTGGTTTAGATTCTAAAATTTGTTCAACAATATCAATAGGTCGCGTTTGAATAACAAATTCTTTTATTTCACAACATTGTTGTAAGTCTTTTAAATTAGCGTAGAGATAACGTAAACCTAAACTGGCATGAATAAATTTAGAATTAAGCGTCGCCAGAACGATTTTAGGTGAAGATAACTCATTGATAACGGAAGTTTTATCTTCACTTAGATCTGTGCGCATAATTGTGAACTCATTATCGAATTGTTGAATAGCCATTAAGGTTCTTAAATATAGGGGGAATGTATGTGCGTAATAATACAGTAATAGATCATTTTATTCAGTGTCTGATTTGGTCTAGCCAACTTATACGTTTGTGTGGGCTAATTTGAGGTGTTTTGCAACAGATTATAGTGTTCGTAGGCTCTACATTACTCAGAAGAAATATATTTAAATACTTCATACGAAATAGCAATCGTCAAATATCACATGTTATGGCTGAGTAATATTGGCCAAAGATTTATAGGTTTCTAACTCGCTTGGGGGCGAAAGCTAGTTAGCTTTCTAAGGCTGAAAGGGGCACAAAAGGAGCGAAATGAGATAAAATAACATGTTCAAATCAACCTTGACTGGGTCTTTATTCTTCCTATACTTTGTCATTTCCCGCATGAAAAATTCAGCAGTTATCAAGAAGCTCCTTACCATTTAGATAAAAAAACAACAAGATTTACGCTGATTGACTTCCGAAAAATAGAGTTCCACCACAACTAATGCGATTTGATTAGAAAAACGTTCATTCTCTACTATGCTGCAATTATGTAGTCGGTTTGTGTTCGTTTTGATTCCAGGCCAAGACAAATTTAACGGCTCATATAACAATATATGCAGAGCACTGTGTATTGTTTGTTTAAATCAAAAATGACGTTTATTCGACCTAGACTGTTTAATATATTTTGAGCTGGTGATTAAGTAAATTTCTTGTGAATATTTTAATTTACTTATATTTGTAGAAAACCTTTCTAAAAACTCGAATTCGTTATAAACGACCATAACGTTTGGAAATAAAAAGATACTTTTTATTATTTGGAGCCTGTTATGCCTATAAAAAAATTGAAAGACTATTTAGATAATAACAAAATTAAGTATGTTGTTATAAGCCACTCTAGCGCTTTTACTGCACTTGAAGTTGCAGCTTCAGCTCATATTCCGGGTAAAGAGTTAGCTAAAACTGTTATGGTTAGAATTGATGGCAAGATGACAATGGTTGTTTTACCTTCATCGTATAAAATTGATTTTGATTTATTGAAAAATGCTACCGACGCCAAACAGATTGAATTAGCTACAGAAGATGAATTTACTATTCTATTTCCAAGCTGCGAAATTGGTGCAATACCTCCTTTTGGAAATTTGTTTAATATGAATGTGTATGTTGCAGAGACATTAACAAAGAGTGAGCAAATCACTTTTGCAGCAGGATTAACTTCAGAGTTGATAAAATTAAGCTATCAAGATTTTGAAAAATTAGTTAAACCGACTGTTATAAAAATTTCGGTACCTTTTTAAATTGTAACTACTCAGCACCTTAATAATTTAAGGTGTTTTTATCAAATAAGACTGTAAA